>NZ_JBHWIV010000067.1:0-45159 GCF_042731675.1 Kitasatospora sp. NPDC059827
CCGGAGAGCCAGCCTACGGCAGTCGGCCGGGCCCGCCCGTCGACGGTTTCGCGGGCGGGAGGCCGGGTACGGGCGCCGCCGGGCGGGTCACCCGAACGGGCCGTCGCGGCGGCGGGCGGCGGCCCGGGCGGGCCAGGGTGAGGTGGGGGCCGTCGAGGAGGAGCGGACCGTCGAGGAGGCGCCGATGACCGGCAGCACCACCGGCGTGCCGCAGGCGCACCCGGGGCCTTGGTGGGCGCGCGCGGCCCGGGCGGCGTGGCGCTACGTCCGGCGCGCCCCCGGCACCTACGTCTGGCTGGCGATCCTGCTGGTCACCACCCAGGTGATCCGGCACGTCGACCCGGTGACCGCCGACCGGATCCTGCAGCGGCGTTCGACCAATCTGCACCACCTCCAGGTCTCACCCGTTCGGGTGCTGCTGACCAGCGCGCTGTGGATCGCGGGCGGCGGCTGGCTGAGCTACTTCGCGCTGTACAACCTCTTCCACGTGCCCGCCGAGCGCTGGCTGGGCACGCTGCGCTGGCTGTCGGTGGCGGTGCTGGCGCACGTCGGGGCGACCTACCTCAGCGAGGGGGTGCTCGGCTGGGCGATCCACCGCGGCCTGGCGGCGCCGAAGGCCGTCTACACGCTCGACTACGGCGTGAGCTACGCGCTCGCCGGGGTGGTCGGGGTGCTCAGCTACCTGATCGTGCGGCCCTGGCGGTACCTCTACGTGGTGGGAGTGCTCGCCGTGTACGTCTACGGAGTCCACCAGAGCCGGGACTACACCAGCATCGGCCACCTCAGCGCGGCACTGATCGGGCTCGCCTGCTACCCGATCACCCGGGACCGGCCGGGGGCCTTCGACCCGGCCGCCGTGGTGCGGGAGTCGTGGCGGCGGGTGCGTGGGTGGCGGGTGCGCGGGCGGCGGCAGCCCGGGCGGTGAGGGGGCCGCCGGACGTCAGGCGTTCGGGTGTCCGGGCATTCGGTGAATGCCAACTGTTCGAAACGGTAAGGGTCTTAACCTCTTTTTACCGTTCGGGCCTTCCCCCGGCCGGGCACACCGGACAGGCTTACCCCCTGTTTCGCCGGGGCCGCGCAACCGCGCGGCCGGCCACAGGGGAGGACCGCACTCGTGCCCATCAGGCAACGTCGTCGGCTGCTGCTCAGCGCCGTCACGCTCACCGCCCTCGGACTGACCACCAGTCAGGCGCTCGCCGCGCCGTCGCCGTCCGCATCGCAACCCTGGCAGGTGCAGCACCAGGCAGACGTCGGGAAGCAGCACGCGAAGAAGATCCGGGGTGCCGGGACCTCCTCGGTCGCCCCCCGCTCGACCACCGCTCCCGAGGCCGACTCGCCCGGGGACGGCGGCGACGAGACGGAGAACTCCGCCGAGGGCGTCGCCCAGTACACCGAGGCGCGCACCGCGCCGGGTGTCGTGGCGCCGGGCGCCTACGGCGCGGCCTGGGCGCAGTTGCAGTCCATGCCGCACACGGGCGGCACCTGGGACCACGTCACCGACAAGCCGTACAACTCCGACGACCCGCGCTACCGGGACGTCAACTCCAACTCCAGCGGCGGCGCCGGCCTGGTGACCGGCCGGATCACCGGCATCGCCGCCGACAGCGACGGCTACGTGTACGCGGGCGGCGCCAACGGCGGGGTGTTCCGCTCCCGTACCGGCGGCGGCCACTGGGAGCCGATCGCCGACAAGCTGCCCACGCTCTCCACCGGCACCCTGAACCTCGACGGCGGCGGGCGGCTCTGGTACGCCACCGGCGAGTCCAACACCGGGGCCACCTCGTACGTCGGCACCGGCGTGTACGTGCTGTCCGACCCGCAGCACGGCAGATTCCAGCCCGGCAACCGGGTGGGCGGGCCGGAGCTGGAGTCGACCATCATCCACGCGCTGCGCTTCGGCGGCGGCAAGGTGTGGGCGGCGACCAGCCGCGGTGTGTGGAGCCACTCGACCTCCGACCTGTCGGGGCCGTGGAAGCTGGAGTTCGCGCCCAACCCGGACTACCTGCCGGGCGGTTCGATGGCCAAGGACCCGAGCGCGCCGTACAAGAACATCGCCAACGACATCGCGATCGACCCCAAGGACCCGTCCAAGGTGGTCCTGGCGGTCGGCTGGCGTGGCGGCGACACCTACAACGGCTTCTACAGCAAGGCCGCGGACGGGAGTTGGCAGCGCGTCGGCGCGCTGGGCGACCTGCCGTCGGACGCCGCGAACGTCGGCAACGTGACCTTCGCCCGCTCGGCGGACGGCTCGCGCTACTACGCGATCGACCAGTCGCCCGATGTCGCCGCACACAACCCGGACACCGGACTCAAGGGCATCTACGTCTCCAAGTCCGGTTCGCCGTACGGCCCGTGGACGCTGATCGCGGACAAGGACAAGCTCAAGGCGTCCGGCTCCGCGCTCCAGGACCCGGGCTACCAGCCCGGCATCCAGGCCTGGTACAACCAGTCGCTGCAGGTCGACCCGGCCAACCCGGACCACGTCTACGCGGGCCTGGAGGAGGTCTTCGAGACCACCGACGGCGGCAACGCGTGGGCGACGGTCGGGCCGTACTGGAACAACGGCTTCCCGTGCTGGAGCATCGACCCGAGCAAGCAGACCGGTGACTGCTCGCCGACCACCCACTCCGACCAGCACGCCGTCGCCTTCGGCAGCTACCAGGGCAAGGTGAACGTCTACGTCGGCAACGACGGCGGCATCTACCGGCGCCCCGGCAAGGGGCAGTTGGACGCCTGGGGCCACGGCAAGGACTGGACGCCGCTCAACGACGGCACGATGGACACCCTCCAGTACTACTCGGTCGGCGTCGGCAAGGACCCGGCGGACCGGTCCGGCAAGGGCGTCATCGTCAGCGGCGGGCTCCAGGACAACGGCGAGTCCATCCTGCGGGCGCACGACAAGGTGATGGGCTCCAACTTCGGCGGGGACGGCGGCGACACCCTGGTCGACCCGGCCAACGGCTGCGACATCGCCCAGGAGTACGTCTACCTGGACATGTGGGTCACCCAGAACTGCGCGGTGAACGACGGCAGTTGGACGAAGGACCCGAGCAAGGCCACCTCCTACGAGGTCGCCCCGCCGGACAAGGACACCAACGCCGCCCGGTTCATCGCGCCGATGACCGCCGACCCTGCGGACGCCAACACCTGGATCGCCGGCGGCCGGCACGTCTGGGTGCAGCGCAAGGGCTACGCGATCCGCAGCGGCAGCGAGTGGACCTCCGCCTACGACCTGGGCGCCGGTCACGTGGCCACCGCCGTCGCCACCGTCAACGGCACGGTGTACGCGGGCTGGTGCGGCCCGTGCAACAACCAGGGGTTCAGCCGCGGCATCGCGGTCGGCAACATCGACGGCACCGGCTGGCACCAGCTGAACCTGCCCGTCGACGGGACGATCCCGAACCGGTACATCTCCTCCTTCGCGGTGGACGAGAAGGACGCCCGGCACGTCCTCGTGGCCGTCAACGGCTTCTCGCGCACCTGGACGGAGGGCCCCGGCGCGGGCACCGGCCACCTCTTCGAGACCCGGGACGGCGGCGCCACCTGGACCGACGTCTCGGCCAACCTGCCCGACGTCCCGGCGACTTCGGTGAAGCTCCTGCCCGACGGCGGCCTCGCCCTGGGCGCCGACCTCGCCGCGTTCTACCGGGCCCCGGGCGAGAGCCGGTTCTCGGTGCTCGGCCGCAACCTGCCGACCACGGCGGTGCAGCAGCTCAAGCAGGGCCCCGACGGCCGGCTCTACGCGGCGACCTTCGGGCGCGGCATCTGGTCGATCAACCCGCGCGAGCTCGGCCGGGACGGCGACGACCAGGGTGAGAACGGCCAGGGCGGCAACGGCCAGGGTGAGAACGGGCAGGGCGGCAACAGCCAGGGCTGACAGTCCGTTCGCGCGCCGGTGCCCGGCCTGCTCCTGACGAGCGGGCCGGGCACCGGCGTCCCGGGTGCGGTGGGGTGGGGGGATCGGTCGGGGATGGGTCAGCTTCCGACGCGCTGGGCCACGCAGAGGATGTTGCCCTCGCTGTCCTTGAACCAGGCGGCGCGCATGCCCTCGCCCTCGGCGACGCCGTTGACCGTCTTGAGGCCGGGGAAGTCGTACTCCTCGAAGGTGATGCCGCGCTCACGCAGGGCGGCCATCTCGCCGTCGAGGTCGGCGACCTTGAAACTGGCGAGGGTGTGGGCGGCCTGGCCGCCGCTGGGGGTGCGGTAGATGGTGAACTGCGTCGCGCCGCATTCGCCGGTCAGCTCCTCCTCGCCCTCCTCGACGACCTTGAGGCCGAGGGCGTCGGTGTAGAAGGCCTTGGCGCGGGCGAGATCGGTGGCGGGGATGACTGCTTGCAGCGGTCCGTCTCCAAGCATGGTGGTTCGCCTCCTCTCGGTTACCAGGCTAGGGAGGTAAGCGGCCGGGCGCCCGGTGGGCCGGGGAGCGCTGCGGGCCGTGCGCGGCCGGTCACACGGGGGTGCAGTGCGGGCGGTCGGGGCGGCGGGGGCGCGGGCGGTCAGGGTCGGTGCGGACGGTCAGCCGCCCCGGGGCCACTCCTGCGGCACCCGTTCCAGTACGCCCGCGCCGAACAGCTCGTACAGCGGCAGCGTCTCCAGGTGGACGTAACCGATGTGGCAGTCGCAGACCGGCTGCGGGCAGGGGCGCGGCCGCAGCCGGGCGCGGTAGCTGCCGTCGTAGAGGTTGCCGAGGACGTCCCGGACGAAGTGGCAGCGGCGCACCGTGCCGTCGCCGTCCACGGAGAGCACCGAATCGCCGGTGCGGCAGGGCAGCCCGGCGCTCGGGTGGGCGTGCCGGCTGTAGCCGAAGTGCGGGTCGAGGGCCGTCCACTGCGCGGCCTCGGCATCGGTGTAGCTGCGGCCCTCGGCCGCGTTGATCCACAGGTACACCTCGGGGGCGAGCGCCGCGCGCAGCCGACGGGCCTCGGGGAGGTGGTCCGGCTGCCCGACCACGCCGACGCTGTAGCGCACGCCCAGCGCGTCCAGCTCGCGGCACTTGGCGAGGAAGCGGTCGAAGGGCACCTGGCCGGGGTGGTAGGTGACCCACAGGGCGAGGGTGGCGGGGTCGGCCTCGGCCAGCCAGCCGGTACGGCAGCTCAGGTTGGTCTGGATCGCGACCCGGCGCACGTGCGGGAGCCGGCTCAGCTCGACCAGCGCGCGGCGGTACCAGGAGCGGACCAGGCCCTCGCCCCAGGGGGTGAACAGCAGCGACAGGGTGTCACCGGTGCCCGCGCGGGCGGCGGCCCAGGCGGTGAAGCGTTCCAGCGCGGCCCGGTCGGCGCGCAGCTGCTCGGGCGAGTCGCGGCGCTTGGCGAACGGGCAGTAGGGGCAGTCGTAGTCGCAGGAGGCGAGTGGGCCGCGGTAGAGCAGGGTGAGGTCGCGCGGCCGCGTCGCGTCGGGGGTGCCGTCGGCGTCGGTGGTGTCGGCGGCGTCGGCCTCGACCGTGGCGGCGGGCGCGCCGGGCGCGCCGGGGGGCATGCCGAGGAAGGTCATTTCGCCTCGTAGCCCGTCATCAGGGCCCGGACCCTGGGCGAGAACAGCAGCGGCCCGACCGCGTCCGAGTGGGCCAGGCCCTCCGGGGTGAGCCGCAGCCGCTCCGGGTCGGCGGCCAGCCAGCCGCGCTCGGCGAAGCCCGCCAGCTCCGCGGCGAAGTCCTCGGCCGGCGAACTGCCGAAGCGGGCGCGGTAGTCGGCCAGCGGCATGCCCTCGGCCTGGAGCAGCGACTGGACGAGGTGGCGGCGACGCGGCTCCCCGCCGTCCATCCGGAAACCGTGTTCGGCGTGGTGGAAGTCCTCGGTGGTGACGAAGCTGTCGATGATGGCGCGCACCTCGGTGGCGTTCACCGCGTAGTCGAAGGAGTAGTGCAGCCGCGAGGTGTAGGAGCGGGCGCCGCAGCCCAGGCCGACCATGCCGTCGGTCTGGCAGGCGTACTCGCCCTGGCCGGCCTGCGGGGAGGCCGCGCGGCGGAACATCCGCATCGACACCTGCTGGTAGCCGTTGGCCAGCAGGTGGTCCCGGCCGGACCGGTAGAGCGCGAGCCGGCGGGCGTCCCAGGCGGCGGCGCTCTCCTGCTCGCCGCGCCGGGCCAGCCCGGTCAGCGGGCGGACGTACAGCGGGTAGAGGTAGAGCTCCTCGGGCTGCCAGCGCAGGGCCGCGTCCAGTGAACGCAGCCAGCTCGCCTCGGTCTGGCCGTCGATGCCGTAGATGAGGTCGATGTTCAGCACCGGTATGCCGGCGGCCCGGATCCGGGCCAGGGCCGCCTCCACCTCGGCGCGCTTCTGCGGGCGGACGGCCGAGCGGGCCTCGGTGTCGTCGAAGGACTGCACCCCCAGGCTCAGCCGGGTGGTGCCGCGGGCGGCCAGCACCTCCAGCCGGTCGGCGGTCGCGGTGGCGGGTGAGGCCTCCACGGAGAGCGGCACGGCCCGCAGGTCGGCGCCCATCCGCTGCTCGGCGATGTCGCACAGCCGCTCCAGCTCGGCGGCCGTCAGATACGTCGGGGTGCCGCCGCCGAACGCGGCCAGCGCGAACCGGGCGTCGCCGTCCAGGGCCGAGCGCACGGCGTCGGCCTGGCGCTCCAGGGCGTCCAGGTAGGCGGTGGTCAGGCCCTCGGGGCTGCCGATCCGGGTGAACAGGTTGCAGAAGCCGCAGCGGACCTCGCAGAACGGGACGTGCAGGTAGAGCGAGAGCGCGTGCTGCGGCTCCTCGGCCCAGAGCTCGCCGAGCAGCGGGCGCTCGGGCAGCGGGCGGTAGGCCGTCTTGTGCGGGTAGGCGTAGACGTAGGACTGGTACGGCGAGTCGGGGAGCGGGGGTGCGGTGGTCATGCGCGCTCCTCGGGGGTGGCGGGGGTGGCGGAGGGGGTGGTGACACTGCCGTGGCCGGCCGGGACGGTGAAGTGGGCGTACGGGACCGTCCAGACCACCTCGTGGCCGATCCGGTGCCCGGTGTAGCCGTCCTCGCCGTACGCCGTGCCGTGGTCCGAGCAGACGACGGCGAAGCAGGGGCGGCGGGCGCTCATCGCGGTGAAGAGGCGGCCGATGTGGGCGTCCACGTACTCCAGGGCGGCGGCGTGGCTGGCCCGCGAGTCGCCGTGCTCGCGGGTGGCACCCGGCAGGTGGAACCAGTTGGGCTGGTGCAGCGCCGAGACGTTCAGGAACAGGAACAGCGGCTGGTCGGCGGGCTGTTCGGCGGCGACCCGCTCGGCCCGGGCGACCTGCTCCTCGAAGGAGGTGGGGGAGGCCACGCCCATCGCGGGCTCCCAGTGGCTCTCCTGGAACAGGCCGGGCAGGACCGAGCCGAGCGGGCCCTGCTTGTTGAAGAAGCCGACGCCGCCGATGCAGACCGTCCGGTACCCGGCCGCCCCCAGGGCGGTCGGCAGGTCCGCCGCGTCGAACACCCAGGTACGGGTGGCCGTGCTCTCCGAACCGGCGAAGCGGGCCGCGAACAGGCGCGGGTGCGGGCCGCCGGGAGCGGCCGGGGTGGGCAGGAAGCCGGCCATGATCGCCTGGTGGGAGGCGTAGGTGAAGCTGCCGGGCGCGTGCCGGCGCTCCCACCGGCCGCCGGGCAGGAAGGCGGCGAGGTTCGGGATCCGGCCGGCCCCGGCCAGCTCCTCGGCGACGTCGAAGCGCAGGGTGTCGAGGGTGACGAGCAGCAGGTCGTGGCTGCCGACGACCGCGTTCATGTCGGGGTTCGGGGTGGCCGTCTCGGGCGTGGGCTGGTGGTTCATCGGGAGGGTTCCATGCTCTGGTGGTGCGTCGGGGCGGGGGTGCGGGGCTCTGTGCGGTCGGTACGGGTGGCCTGGTCGGGGCTCCGGGCGAGGGCTGCGAGCTGGGCGCCGTAGGTGTCGAGGCCCTCGGCCGGGCCTCCGGGCAGGCCGGTGAGCCCGGGCAGCAGGTCGCCGAAGGCGTTCACCTCGCCGACCAGGGCGCGGCGCCAGCCCGCGGTGGGCAGGACGTCCACCCCGACCATCGGGGAGCCGGGGAAGCAGGCCGCCGCCCGCTCGGCCGTCTCCAGCAGCGCGGGCCAGGCCGGGCCGGCCGCCTCCCGGGCCAGGGCGAGGCTGCCCCGGGCGCCGCCGAGGTGCAGGTTGGTCATCGGTTGGGAGCTGGTGCGCACCACCGCGTGGGTGGCCCGGCCCTCGACCACCACGACGCGCAGGTCCGCCGAGCGGCCGGACTGGGAGGACTTCGGGATCCACTGCTCGACGTGCAGCCCGTCCGGCGCCAGGCGGTCGACGATCTCGGCGACCTCCCGCTCGTCGCGGTAGCGGCGCACCCGCAGCGAGTTGTGCAGTCGGCCGTCGGCCAGCTCGACCGAGGTGGTGGCCAGCAGTTGTCCGCGCGGGCCGAACTCCAGGGCGATCACCCCGGAGGCGGAGGAGCCGTGCGCGGGCTTGACGAAGACCCGGTGCAGACCGGCTGCGGCGAGCCGCTCGCGCAGCTGCTCCCAGCCGGAGAGCTCGCCGCCGGGAGCTGGGCTGCCGGGGGCCGGGTCGGCGAGCGCCCGGGGCACCGGCACACCTGCCGCGGCGAGCAGTGCGTGCGCCCGGCGCTTGTCGAACATCACGGCGATCTCCTCCGGATCGCCGAGCAGCCGCACGCCGGGGTGTGCGGCCAGCCCGCGCAGGGCGGTCAGCACCCCGGTGTACCAGGCGGCCGTGCCCTCGACCCTGGTCGGCGCGTAGCCGGAGCCGAGCGCCGGGCCGCGGAGCAGCTCGTCGACCAGCGGCTCCTCACCGGGCGACTCGATGCGCAGCAGGGTGCCCTCCGGCAGCCGGTACCCGCCGCGCAGGACGTCCAGCCAGGGCAGCACCGAGGGCTCGGGCAGGCCGGCGGCCCGGGCGGCGGCGGTGAACAGCGTCACCCGCCGGTGCCCGGGGTTGCCGAGGACGGTCAACCGCTGGGTCATCGTGCCGTCTCCTCTCTCCGTTGCCGTTGCCGTTGCCGTTGCCGTTGCCGTTGCCGTTGCCGTTGCCGTGTTCGCGTCCGTGTCCGTTTCCGGTCTCCGCGCCGTTGCCGTTCTGCGCCTGCGCCTACTCGGCGACCGCGACGTAGCGGTCCTCGTCGTCCTCGCCCGCGTCCTCCGCCTCGGTGAGGTCGAGGTTGATGCCGGGCAGGGCCTGGCGCAGGCGCTGTTGCATCTCCTCGGAGAGGTAGTGGTGGTGGAGGTCGAGTGCGCGCAGGTGGGTGAGCGGCTGGCCCTCCAGGAGGGCGGCCGCGCCCTCGTCGGAGAGCACGCCCATGGAGAGGTTGAGCGACTCCAGCTGGGCGACCACGGGGGCGTGGGCGAGGGCGGCGGCGATCTCGTCCTGGAACTCGCTGTTCTGCAGGCCGAGGTGGCGCAGCCGCGGCAGGCGCGAGCCGTCCAGGAAGGGCGCCAGGTCGTCCAGCGTGGTGTCGCCGCCGTACTCGTCGACGCCGAGCCAGAGCTCCAGCCGCTCCAGCGCGGGCAGTTCGGAGCCGGACACCGCGCGGACCACGGTGGCCGGCAGACCGCCGGACTCGAAGCACAGGGACGTCAGCCGTTCGTGCCGCACCGGGAGGAGGCTGAGGTCCATGCTGCCGCGTACGGTCAGCGAGGCCAGCCGGGGGAAGGCGGTCAGTAGCGGGGTGACGTCGTCCATCTCCAGCCAGGAGATCTCGCACTCGTCGAAGGTGACGTCGCCGAGGAAGACCGCCTCCAGCGCGGGCAGGCGGTCGGCCGCGGCCGCCATCGCCTCGACCGCGACCCGTACGGAGGAGTAACCGCCCTGCCACCAGGGGCCGATCACCAGGGCGCGGACCCCGGCCGGGTCGACGGACTGGAGGAAGGACCGCCAGAGCTCCTCGAAGCCGTGCTTGGCGTCGTACTCCAGGGCCAGCCGCCAGGCGACCTCGCCGGCGGCGGGCCGGTGTCGGGTGTCGTCGGGGGCGAACTCGTGGATCGGCAGCTCGTGGAAGTGCTTGAGGTGGTGCGAGACCGTCATGTCGGATCCTGGCGGGTGTGCTCGGGCGGGTGCGGGACGGGTGGAGCGGGAGGGGGCGGTGCGGGCTATTCGGCGACGGCGACGTAGCGCCACCGGTCGTCCGGCTTGCCCGCCTCGGTGAGGTCGAGGTCGACGCCGGGCAGGGCCTGGCGCAGGCGCTGTTGCATCTCGTCGGTGAGGTAGTGGTGGTGGAGGTCGAGTGCGCGCAGGTGGGTGAGCGGCTGGCCCTCCAGGAGGGCGGCCGCGCCCTGGTCGGTCAGCACGCCCATGGAGAGGTTGAGCGACTCCAGCTGGGCGACCACGGGGGCGTGGGCGAGAGCGGCGGCGATCTCGTCCTGGAACTCGCTGTTCTGCAGGCCGAGGTGGCGCAGCGCGGGCAGCCCGGTGCCGTCCAGGAAGGGCGTCAGATCGCCGATCGTGGCGTCGCCGCCGTAGTTGTCCACCCCCAGCCAGAGCTCCAGCCGCTCCAGCGCGGGGAACTCGCAGCCGGCCACCGCGCGGACCACCGTGGCCGGCAGGCCGCCCGCCTCGAAGCGCAGCGCCTTGAGCGCCTCGTGCCGCAGCGGCTGGAGGGCGAGGCCGCCCTGACCCTCCCAGTCCTCCGAGGCGCCGCGCACCACCAGCTCGGCCAGTGCGGGGAAGGCCGTCAGCAGCGGCGTCACGTCGCACTGCTGGATCCAGGAGATCTCGCACTCCTCGTACGTGACGTCCCCGGCGAACAGCGCGCGCAGGGCGGGCAGTCGGGGCGCGGCGGCGACCACCGCCTCCAGCGGCTCCCGGAAGGAGTCCGGCTCGTCCGGTGCCCACTGGCCGATCACCAGGGCGGCGACCCGCTCGGTGTCGACGGCCTCCAGGAACTGCTGCCAGCGTTCGGGCCACGTCCGCTCGGACTCGTACTCGAGCCGGATCCGCCAGGCGACCGCGGCCGCGTCCGGCAGCGGGGCGGGCCCGGCGCCGTCGGTCGGCCCGGCCGCCTCCGCCGCCTCCAGGGCCTGGACGAAGTCGAAGACCGGGAGACCGTGGAACTGTTCGAGGTGGTGGTTGACGGTCATGCGCTGCTCCTCCGGGGAATCGGACCGAACGACTGTCTACCAGGCGGGTCCGACAGACCGGTGGCCGGGTGGCGGCCCGGGCGCGTTGTCAGACCCTTGCTCTACGTTCTGGTCATGGCTCCGGAGCGTGACCGTGTCCGGTCGGGCGGAGCCGTGGGTTCCGGCGCCCGCCGGGGCCCGGCCGTACGGCGTGGGAGGACTGATGTACCGCCAGGGTGATGTGTTGATCGTGCCGGTCGCGGAGGTCGTGGTGCCGCTGCGGGTGTCCGGGCTGGCCGTGCAGCCCCGGGACGCGCGGGGCCGGATGGTGCTCGCGCTCGGTGAGGTCACCGGCCACGCCCACGCCGTGGTCGGCCCCGGTGAACTGCGCCGGGAGGCCGGGCCCTTCGGCGAGGCGTGGCTGCACCTGCCCGAGGGCGGCCGGGTGGTGCACGAGGAGCACGCGGCGATACCGCTGCCCAAGGGGTGGTACCGGGTGGTCCGCCAGCGCGAGTACGTGCCGGGCTCGGTGCGGGTGGTCGCGGACTGACCTGCGGGCGCGGGCGCGGACGCCGGCGCGGGAGTGGGTCCCTGCGCGGCACGGGGAAGCGAACGGGAACGGACGGCCGGGTGGGGAGCCCGGCCGGGGAACGGAGCAGACGATGACGACGGAGACGGTGATCCGGGCCAACCCGACCGATGCGGGCGCGGGCGGCCGCGGCGAGGCCGGTGGGCCCGGCGGGGCGGTCGGCGCGGCCGGGGCCACGGCGCGCTGGCGGGCCGCTTCGGCCGCCACCGGGCCGGCCGACCGGGCGGCGGTCGAACACGCGGTGCGGGCCGCCTACCGGGCGGCCGGGCTGCCCGAACCGGCGGCCGTGCGCTGGTTCGGCTCGCCGCTCGCGGCCGCCGAGGCGGCGCTGGAGCTGCGGGCCGCCGGCGCGGTGAGCGTGCGCGAGGAGGTCCGCACCCGGCCCTGGGAGGAGGCCCGGCGGCGCGCCGTCGAGCAGGTCGGCCCGGCCGGCTGGGCGGCGCACTGGGCGCTGACCGGCGGTGAACTCGGCCCGGTCAGCACGCCGCTGGCCGAGCGGGTGCGCAACGCCGTGCTCGACCGGCTCGCGCCCGAGGCCGATCGCGACCGGGCCTCCGGCAGCGACCGGGCCTCCGACGGTGCCCCGGCCTCCGGCGCCGAGGCCGCCGCCCGGAGCCGGCGCACCACCGTCCGCCTCGCCCTGCTGGACGCGGTGCGCGGCCAGCACGACGCACCCTGGTTCGCCGCCCTGGAGGCCGCCGGCGCGGGCGTCGAGGCCGTCGCACCGCTCGCCGAGGTGGGGCGGGGAGCCGGCTGGTGGTGGCCGTACCAGGAGGTGGCGCTGGTCTCCGAGCGGCCCGTCGTCCTGCACCGCGACGAGGCCGGCCGGCTCGACCGGGCGGACGGCCCCGCCCTGGAGTACCCGGACGGCTTCGCGCTGCACGCCTGGCGCGGGATGCCCGTCCCCGCCGAGTTCCTGGCGGGCCTCGCCGAGGTGACGGCCGAGCGGATCCGCACCGAGGAGAACGCCGAGCTGCGCCGCGTGCTGCTGGAGCACTACGGCTACGAGCGGTACCTCGCCGACTCCGGCGCGGAGCCCGTCCACCGCGACGAGACGGGAGTGCTGTGGCGGATCGTCCTGCCGGACGACGAACCGGTGGTGATGGTCGAGGTGGTCAACTCCACGCCCGAGCCCGACGGCACCTCCCGCACCTACTGGCTGCGCGTCCCGCCGAGCACCCGGACGGCCCGGGCCGGGGTCGCCTGGACGTTCGGCATACCGGAGACGGCCTACCACCCGCAGCGCGAGACCTGATGCTCCGGCCCGCGCCCGTCAGGCCCACGGGGCCCGGCGGCCGCAGGTCACCGGCCACTCGGCGGAGGGGACGCCGGAGCACCACAGTGCGGGGTCGTCGGAGGTCTCCCTCCGTGCGGTCAGGTCCTGGTTGACGCCGGCACAGGTGGCGACGGGCGAGTACCGGGGGCACTGGCCGGTGGCGTCCTTGAGCACGTGGGCGCGCCAGGCGTCCAGGCCCATGTCCAGGACTCCCGAGGCGGTGGTCGGCATGTACCGGTTGGCCGACCACGAGCCGGCCATGGCGGTGAACAGCGCGATCGCGCAGACCCCGGCCGCGGTGATCCGGCGGACCGCCAGGAGGTTCTGCCCGGTGGCCGGGCCGCCGCTGGGCCGGGACAGCCTGCGGCTCCAGGCCGCCGTGCGCCGGACGGCCAGCATCAGTCCGAGCACCGCCAGGACGATCAGGCAGTACATGATGATCCACGTCGTCCGCGGGTAGAGCTGCACGGCCTGGGTGCGCTCCATCTGCGCGGCGAACCAGAACCGGAGCAGCCAGGAGCTGACCAGGACGGTGGCGACGGTCCGCACCAGGACGCCTCCCGAACCGAGGCCGATCGCGAGTGCCGCCGCGGCGAGGAGCAGCAGGGTGAACGCGCTCTGCCCGGCCAGCTCACCGCCGACCGGCCAGTCGTGGTAGGTCTGCGTGCCGGCGCGGTCGGACGCCCATCCCAGCACGTAGGCGGGATCGGCGTAGACCGTGATCATCGCGTAGCGGTCCTTGGTCGTCGCGCCGAACCGGACCAGCTGGTAGAGCAGCGGCGCGCCGACCACCGCGGCGTGCAGTTGGAGACCGGCGAGGCCGCTCACCTGGCCGATGCGGACCAGCGGGTTCACGTCGACGCTGCGGGCCCAGAGCAGGAAGCCGACGCCGGTGACCAGGCCGACGACAGCCTCGGCGACCGCCGTCGCGCGCCGCCGTCGCAGGGGTCGGCGCGCGCCCGCCGCCCGCGCGGACGTGACGGCGGCGGTTTCGGGTTCTGCCCCGGTGATCCGAGCGGCCGGTGGTGCCTCGGCCTGTGGCGCAGCGGTCGGACAAGTGGTCGCATCAGTCATGCAGTTGTGCTCTCTCACTGTGCATCCGCCGCACCCGATCGGGCTCGCCGGACCCGGAGTCCCCCGCTCGACGGTCGCCCTGGGGAACGACCGGCACCCGCCCCGGTCACGCGGCATGACCTGGACGGAGCAACCGGGCGGGGCGGCGCCCCCGCCTCAGGCCCGCAGGCCGTGGCGCTTGGTGTAGGCGAGGTGGAAGAGGAACAGCGGTACGGCGATGACCGGCCAGCAGGCGTGCATCGCGGCGGGCGCGGCGTCGACCGGCAGCAGGTAGGCGAAGGCGAGTTGGGCGAAGGCGTTGAGCAGGCTGGCCGCGCCCCAGACCACGGTGAGCACCCGGACGCCGCGGCGGAAGGCCGCGTCCTCCTCCCACCGCCCCTCCCAGGCGCGCAGCCCGGCCTCGCCCGCCTTGACCTGGACGAAGGAGCGGAACAGGAGCATCAGCGCCGGGCGTCCGAAGCCGACGGAGGCGAGCAGCCAGACGCCGATCAGCCCGCCGAGCATGCCGGTCCAGGCCTCGCGGATCAGCAGGGCACGGGGGTCGCCGGTCAGCGAGGAGAGGACGAGCCCGAGTCCGATCATGGTGAGGATCAGCAGGGCGAGGAAGTCGAGGCGCCGGGTGCGGACCAGTCGGACGACGACGGTGACCGCCGGGATCGCGGCCGACCAGAGCAGCGACCACCACTGGTCCACGCCTGCGAGGCGCAGCCCGTAGTAGGCGCCGAGCGGCAGGACGAGGTCGAGCAGCAGGGGTAGGGCGGCGGTGCTCCGGCGGGTCCGTCCGTCCCGGGGAGCGGCGTGGACGGTCATGACGCGCCGCCGTTCCTGGTGGCGAGGTCGAACAGGGTGACCAGTTCACGGCCGTAGGCGCGCGGGTCGAAGTCGGCCCCGGCGGCGAGCCGGTTGGCGGCCGCGTCGATCGAGGCGCGGATCGCGGTGGCCATCGCCTCGGCGTCGAAGGGGCGGAAGGCGCCGGCGCGCTGGCCGTCCCGCAGGTGCTGCACCAGCAGGGCGACGGGGGTGTCGAAGCCTGCCGGGCTGACCAGCGGACTGCCGTCCTCCCGGCGGGCGTTGGCGAGGACGTCCACCAAGGCCCGGACCGCGACGGGGTGTTCGGCGAGGAAGTCGAGGTTCGCCTCGATGTAGGCGGCCAGCATCGCGGCCGGCTCGTGCTGGGCGCGGATCCGCGGCTGCATGGCGGCGCGGGCCTGTTCCTGGACGGTGTCGACCAGGGCCTGGAAGAGGTCCTCCTTGTCGTCGAAGTGGTACGAGATCAGCCGCACGCTGGACAGCCCGGCGCGCTTGGCGATCTGCGCGAACGAGGCCCGGCCGTAACCGAGTTCGGCGACGGCCTCGATGGCGGCGGTGACGATCTGGGCGCGTCGGGCGTCCGTGACGAAGCTCCGGCCGCTCTCCGGAGCGGTGGGGTCCTGAGGATTTACTCGCATGAGTAAAAAGTAACACGCGTCGGCAGAAGTGCGGGCGTAAAAGAGCCCCGCCGCCTCCGGTGGGGGAGGCGGCGGGGCGACGTGGCGCAGGAACCGGGAGGTCAGGGGGCCCGGGCGAGCAGGACGGGCTGGAAGAAGCCGGTGTCGGCGAGCCCGCGCCAGTCGGTGGCGGTGAGGCCCGCCTCGGCGGCGAAGGCGCTCAACTGGTCCTGGGTGAGGGCCCAGTAGCTGGAGCGGCGGACCGTGGTGCGCCACTGCCCGGTGTCGTCCGGCAGGAGCCGGAAGAGCTCCAGGTCGTAGCGCTCGCCGTCCTCGTGCCACTGCCAGAGCTGGAACAGCACCGAGCGCCGGCCGTCCAGTTCGGCGGTCTGCGGCGGGGTGGAGGCCGGGCGGTCCCGGCGCAGCTCGTCGTACGGGCGGGTGGAGAGCAGGAGCAGCCCGCCCGGGCGCAGGACCCGGCGCATCTCGGCCAGCGCGGCGCGGACGTCCTCGGCCGCGAGCAGGTGGGGGAGCGCGTTGTCGGCGCACACCACCACATCGAACCGGCCGTCCGGGAAGGGGAGTTCGCGCATATCGGCAGCCGCCGCGGGCAGTCGGAGCCCGCGAGCGGCGGCCTCCGCGGCGGCCCGGGCGGCGGCGACCGGGCTGAGGTCGGTGCCGGTCACCCGGTGGCCGAGCGCGGCCAGGCCGATCGCCTGGGTGCCGATGCCGCAGGCGCAGTCGAGCACCTCGGCCGGGCCCTCGCCCAGGTGCTCCCGGACCAGGGCGTCCAAGGCGGCGCCCTGCCGGGCGAGCGAGGCGTTCCAGTCGCCGTAGAGCAGGTGGTAGTCCTCGGCGAGGTCGTCGTAGAAGCGGCCGAGGTCGGAATGCGGTGTCCGTCTCATGGCGTCGGGGCCTCCACGGGCGGCGGCTGGGAGGAGTAGCGGGCGTAGTAGGCGTTGAAGTGGGCGAGGTGGTAGGTGGTGTCCTGGTGGACCAGTTCCATCGGCGGTGGGTCGGACACCCACGCACGGATCCCGTTCGGCCCGTCGGTCCGTACCTCCAGCCGGTGGGCGTTGTTGAACGCGGCGTACGCCTCGGCCTGCTCCGCCGTCCACAGCCCGCCGTCCCGGTCGACGCCCGGTCCCGGGCGGGACAGGGCACGCAACAGGGCGGGGCTGTGGACGCCGCTGACCCGGAAGTTCTCCAGGAAGCGGAGCTTGGTGGCGAGCGTGACGTAGCGCCGACCGTGGCCCCGGTGGCGCCCGGCCACCACGACCTCGTCGAACACGCCCCAGCGCGTCGGGGCGATCCACACCTTGGCACCCGGGGCGAAGTGCTTGAGCCCCTGGCGGATCTCCAGCCCGCCCACGCCGTGCGCCGTCTCCCGGGAGACGTTGGCGACGACTCCGTAGCCGAACGGCTCGCCGTCCTGTTCCTCTGTCATGGCCGCTATCCTCGCGCAGACGTGCCGAGCCGGGGTAACGGTTTTCGAGGCCGCGGTGCCGGTACCGGAGGAAGAGGAAGGAACGGGCCGTGGAACGGATATCCGATGAGGACCCGCTGGACGGGCTCCGTCCACTGCTGGAGGCGGGGGATTCCGTCCTCGGCTACGAGCCGGACGGCCCCTGGCCCGGCTCCGGGCGGGCGCCCGGTTACGCCGACCGTTGCTGGGTGCTGCACACGCTGCGGGTGGACGGGCGGCCGGTGCGCTGGGCCGAGGCGCTGGCGGGCGCCGGGCGGCGCCTCGCCGACTGGCCCTGCACCCTGTCGTACCTGGTCTTCGACGACCGGGCCGCGCTGCCGGGCGAGATCGACGTCCCGCTGATCGGCGAGCCGGACCGCGACTGCCTCGCGCGGCTGGTGGAGGTGCTGGCCCGGCACAGCGCCGACGGTCCGGAGACCGACTGCCGTTTCGCCTCGGCCGCGATCGAGGACCTGCTGCGGCCGGTGACGGCCCACCGCGGCCGACTGGACGAGGTGCTCGCCCACTACGACGCCCGCCCGGGGTACGCCCAGTTCCCCGCGCACTGGTGGTCCGCGGACCGCTCCTGGTTCGTCCTCACCAACTGGGACCTCAGCGCCACCGAGGTCTTCGGCCCGCCCGCCCTGATCGCCGACCTGCTCGCCGACCCGGGCCTGGAAGCCGTCCGGCATCCGAGTATTGCGGAGATCGCGGACGGCGCGGCCCGGTGGCCGGGGTGATCGAGCTGCCGGAGGGGTCCTGGTGGGACTGGGACGTGTACTCCTGGCGCCCCGGCGAGCTGATCCTGGCCGCCGGTCACGACCTCTGCTACCACCACGGTCTGGAACTGGTCCTCACCGACCCGCTGTACGTCCGCTGCCCGGGGTTCTTCCAGGACCCGGTGTTCCGCGAGCCGGGCGCCGAGGAGCGGCGGCTCGTCGAGCGGCAGTGCGGCGAGGCACCGGGCGTGCTGCTCGCCTTCGAGGCGGACGGCGGCGGGGCGGAGCCGGTGGCCGGGCTGATCGCCGCCGGGGGGCTGGAGGTGCGGGTCGGGTGGGTGCGCAGGTACCCGGTCGGCGGTGAATCCGCTGGCAGCGCGGCGTCGGCGCCGCGATGATGCGAGGCATGCGCACCTTCGAAGAGCTGATCGCCGAGGCCGGGTCCGTCTCCGTGGACGGCTGGGACTTCTCCTGGCTGGACGGCCGGGCCACCGAGCAACGCCCCTCCTGGGGCTACCAGCGGCTGCTGGCCGGGCGGCTGGCGTCGGCGTCGGCGGCCCTGGACATCCAGACCGGCGGCGGGGAGGTGCTGGCCGGCGCCCTGCGCCAGGGCGGCCGCCCGCCCGTCCTGGCGGCCACCGAGTCCTGGCCGCCCAACCTGGCCCAGGCGACCCGGCTGCTGCACCCGCTGGGCGCGGTGGTGGTCGCGGACCAGGACGAGCCGCCGCTGCCGTTCGCGGACGGGGCCTTCGGCCTGGTCAGCAGCCGGCACCCGGTGAAGGCCTGGTGGCCGGAGATCGCCCGGGTGCTGCGGCCCGGCGGTGCGTACTTCGCCCAGCACGTCGGCCCGGCGTCGGTCTTCGAGCTGGTCGAGTACTTCCTCGGGCCGCAGCCCGAGGCGCGTGAGGGCCGACGCCCCGAGGTGGAGGGCGCCGAGGCCCGGGCGGCCGGGCTGGAGGTGGTGGACCTGCGCTCGGAGCGGCTGCGGATGGAGTTCCGCGACATCGGCGCGGTGGTGTACTTCCTGCGGAAGGTGATCTGGATGGTTCCGGGTTTCACCGTCGAGGGCCACCTCGACCGGCTGCGCGAGCTGGACGCCCGGATCCGGGCCGAGGGGCCGTTCGTCGCCCATTCGGCGCGCTTCCTGATCGAGGCGCGCAAGCAAATCGATTGATCCGGTGTCCGGGTCGGGGTGGAGCAGAAGGTTCTGGAGCGGGGTGCCTGCGGCCCGGATGGCGTTGTGGATCTCGGCGGTGTGGTCCTGGCGGAGCAGGGTCATCGGGATGATCACCGGTTGGCCGTTGTTCTGCTGGTGGCAGTGGATGGCGAACTGGGTGACGAGGGGGCGTCGGTGAGGGCGGCGAGGTCTGCGCGGGCGCGGGGCGCGTGGAGGGGGTTGAAGGAGGGGTCGGTGGCGAGGGCCTGGCCGAGGTGGGCGCGGGCGGCTTCGGTGTGTCCGAGGGCGCGTTCGATCTCGCCGTGGTGGTAGAGGAAGACGGCGTTGTGCCAGCCGTGGCTTTCGGCCTGTTCGGCCAGGTCCAGTGCTTCCTGGTCCGCGCCTTGGCGGTGCAGGGCCCAGGCGAGGGCGTCGGCGACCAGGACGTTGTGGCGCCGTTGCCATTCGGCCCGCAGCAGGCGTACGGCTTCGGCGGGGTCGCCGTGGTCGGCCTGGTACTGGCCGAGGGTGAGGTCGTCGACGACGCCGTTGGCGGCGGCCAGGCGCTGTTCGGCTTCCAGCAGGCGGTACTGCTCCTGGGCCTGTTCGGGGTGGCCGAGGGATTCGTGGAGTTCTCCGAGTTCGAGGAGGTACTGGGGGAGCGGGACCTTGGCGATGGCGGCGTCGTAGTCCCGGACGGCGGCCTCGGTGTTGCCGAGGGCGGCTTCGGCCCGGGCCTGTCCGGCGAGTGCGGGGGTGTGGCCGGGGTCGTCGGCGAGGGCTTCGCGGTAGCCGGTCAGGGCTTGGTCGGGGTGGCCGGCGTTGCGGTCGAGTTCGGCGATCTGGAAGCGGCAGAAGGCTTTGTCGGCGGGGTCGAAGGCCGAGGCGAGGGCGCTTTCGAGGGCGGCGCGGGCCTGGTCGGGGTGGCCGTGCTGTTCGAGGTCGTAGGCGGCGCGGGTGAAGGAGGCGGTGCCGGGCCTGCGGTCGAGGAGTTGCTGGACGGCGTCGGTGGCGCCGGCGTCGTCGCCGAGTTGGGTGCGGGCGTCGGCGAGGACGGCGTAGGCGGGCCAGTGCGCGGGCGAGGCGGCGATGGCCTGTTCGGCGAAGTCACGTGCCCGGTCGAAGAGGTGGCGGGCGTTGGCGAGGGCTCCCAGGCCGGTGAGGGCCTCGATGTTGGCGTCGGGTGCGAGCGTGAGGGAGCGGTGCAGGGCCTCGTCGGCCTTCGGGTAGTAGGACGGGTCGGCCGTCAGTCGGGCCTGTTCGACGTACTCCGCGCCCAGCCGGGCCCAGCCGGGGGCGTCGTTCGGCAGTGCCTTGAGCCGCTGCTGTTCGGCGGTGATCGCCCGGGCGAGGGAGCTGCCCGCGGTGCGCGGGCCTGCGGCGTGCGCCGCGTCGTCGCCCGGGGACCCGGTGCGGTCCGCCGTCGGGTGGTGCAGTGCCCCGGCCGTCGCCAGGGCGCCGCAGAGGGCGGCGGTGGTGAGCAGGAGCGGTAGGCGGCGCATCGGGGTCCTCTGGTGGTGGCGGAGGGGAGGGTCGGCGGGTGGTCGGCGGGTGGCCGACGGTGTCGTTGCCGACCACCCGCAACCATGCTGCTAGTTGGGCTGGTTGACAGCCTTGGCGTAGGGCAGCGCGACGTACGGGAAGGCGGCGGAGAACGGCTTGTCGGCGTGGTCGACCTTGTCGCCGGCGGCGAGCGCGGGGATGAGGTGGCCGGGGGTCGCGCCTTCCAGCGCCTGGAGTTCGATGTCGACGACGTCGTCGGTCAGGCGGCGCCCGTTGGGGTAGCCCTGGAAGTCGCCGTCGAGGACGCCGAGCCGGTCGGGATTCGCGGTGACGGGCGTCGACATGTTCAGGCGCAGCTCCTCGGCGGGCACGAACTTGGACGTGTCGATGTCCTGGTTCATGAGCTGGGAGTTGAGGTCGACGGCGAGGGGCCCGTTGGTGGCCTTGGCGATGCCGGTGAGGAAGATCTCCTGGAGGTCGGTGCGGGGGGTGGCGGGGGCCGGGATGCCGTAGATGGCCTGGACGAGCTGCGGCACCTCCGGGTTCAGGACCTTGTTCACCAGCGCGGGCTGGTTGTGGTCCTGGGACGGCGGCAGGGAGTTGAAGGTGTCCTTGAGACCGGCCGGGACGACGACCTCGTTGACCAGCGGGTTGCCCAGGCGCGAGACCTGGACGTGCCGGCCGGTCGGGTCCGCCTTGCCGGGGCTGAGCTTGAGGGTCTGCTTCTCGGTGCTCGACCAGACGCCGATGACGGGGTTGCGGCCGGGGTCGCCCTTGAAGGCGAGGCGGCTCTTGGGGATCTGCAGGGCGACGGTGTTGACGTTGTAGCCGGCGAGGGTGTTCTGGCCGACCTCGGAGAGGTTGCCGCCGTAGAGCAGGTCGAAGACCCGCAGGTCGAGGAAGAACGGGTCGGCGGCCTGAGTGGCCACCGTCTGCCCGCCGCCGGGGAGTTGGACGGTCGCCTGGTTGCGGAGCCGGCCGTAGTCGGGCATCGAGGCCTTGCCGGTGTCCGAGGGGGCGACCTGGCCGTGCTCGACCAGCGTGACGGGCTCGCAGCCCGGGCGCAGCTCCTGGAGCGTGTAGTACTGGCGGAACAGGAGGGTGGGATCGGTGAGGTTGTTCACCACGCCGTTGTTGTAGAGGAAGGTGTTGGTGCCGCGCTGGTCGTCCGTGTGGAACGTCCAGCGGTAGGTGATGTCGGGCTTGCCGGTGCCCTGGGAGTCGATGTTGACGTCGTAGTGCGCGCCGTCGGCCCAGGGGTAGAAGTTCGGGCCGCCGTTGGGCTCCTGGAAGGGCAGCCAGTTGGCGATGAGGGTGACGGTGTCGGGGTTGTCGGGGCTGGTGAAGGCGTAGACGTCGGTGTTGTCGACCTGCGGGTCCGCGGCGATCAGGGGCGCTTCGCGGTGGCTGGAGGCGTTACCGGTTCCGGCTCCGGGGCCGATGAGCGCGGTGCCGGCGATGGCCAGGCTCATGCTGGTGAGGATGGCCGCGCTGCGCGCGATCCGGGTTCTGCGGGAAGGTCGGCGCGTGACGTTCATTGAGGGTCGGGTTCTCGCTTCCGTGACGGTCGGTGTCCGCCCGGGGCCCGTCCGGCCCCGGCGCAGGTCCGGCTGGGCAGCCGCAAGGGGCACTGTGAACCGGATCCTGTTCGTGCTTCGCACGCCGGGCGGTTGAGGTTTGGTCGCCTCACCCGCCCGGCCCAGCCGGACCACCTGGTCGGTGGAACCCGTCCGTGCTCTGAGCGGCAACGGTCCGGGGCAGGGAGAGCGCCGGGGGTGCAGTGAGGGCACTCACGTTCGGGAGGGGGCCGTGCATGCGGGGCGGGTGCCCCGTGCGAGTGATCCCGTGGACCTCGCCGGAGTGGTGACGTGCCGTCCGCCGGACGAGGCCACCAGGGTTACCGCTCGGGCGCTCGCCCTCATCCTCATCCCGGCCGTCGGCCCTCTCGGCCGTGGTGGCGGGTCGTTCTCCCCGGAGGCAATGACGTGGTGCTGCCGCGACGCGTGGTTCGGACGGGCGCGGGGGCGGTGGGCGCGCTGTGTCTGCTCGGCCTCGCGGCGCCCGCTCACGCGCACCCGCTGGGGAACTTCTCCGTCAACCACTACCTCGGGTTCACCGTCCACCCCGACCGGATCGAGGCCCTGGCCGTCACCGATGCCGCGGAGATCCCCACCCTCCAGGAACGGCCGAGGGTCGACCGCAACGGCGACGGCGCGATCGACGACGGGGAGCTTGCCGCCTGGGCGGCCGAGCAGTGCGCACAGACCGCCCAGCGCCTCGAGGTGACGACGGAGCAGGCGTCCACGGCGCTGCGCTGGACGACCCGGTCCGCGCGGTTCCGGTACGAGGACGGCACCGCCGGTCTGCCCACGAGCCGGCTGGAGTGCGTGCTGGACGCGGCCCTGGGCGTTCCGGCCGGCGGAACCACCGTGCGGGTCTCCAGCGGGAGCGACCCCGGCCGGGTCGGCTGGAACGAGATCACCGCGCGGGGCGAGGGCGCCCGGCTCGACCCGACGGACGTGCCGGCCGAGTCGGTGTCCAAGGAGCTGCGGGACTACCCCCGCGACCTCCTCAACAGCCCCAGTGGCGTCACCCGCGCGCAGTTCCGGGTCCTGCCGGGCGGCGGCCCGGCCGCCGCGTCGGGGGCCGCCTCCCGAAACGACGGCTCGGGCCCCACCGCCTGGCTCGCCGGCCTCGACAGCCGACTCGCCGGCCTCGGGGCGGCCCGTCAACTCACCGTTCCTATCGGCCTGTTGGCCGTCCTGCTCTCGATCGTACTCGGGGCCGGGCACGCGCTGCTGCCCGGGCACGGCAAGACCGTGATGGCCGCCTACCTGGCCGGCCGGCGCGGGAGCACCCGGGACGCGGTCGCGGTCGGAGCCACCGTCACCCTCACCCACACCGCCGGGGTCCTCGTGATCGGCCTGGCCCTGACCGCGTCCGCTTCGCTGGCCGGCGACGTCGTCCTGGGCTGGCTCGGCGTTGCCAGCGGAGCCCTGGTCGCGGTCGTCGGCCTCGGCCTGCTGCGGGACGCGACCCGCCGCGCGCGCGGCGGCCCGCACCCCGGCCCCCTCTCGGACCACGCGCACGACACGGGTGCTCCCGGGGCGGAGCCGGCCAGGGAACTCGCCCACTCGGCGGCGGCCCCCTCCCCGGCCCAGCACCACGGCCGCACCCACCCGCACGACCACGCCCACCCGCACGGCCACGCCCATGGCGGCCACCCCGAGCACCACCACCCCGAGCACCACCACCACGACCACGGCCACGATCACGCCGGTGGGCACCACCACGACCACGGGCACCACCACGATCACGCGGCTGGGCACCATCACGACCACGGGCACCGCCACGGCCTCTTCGGCGGCGGTCACCACCATCACCACGCCCCGCCCGGCCGCCGCGGGCTGATCGGCCTGGGCATCGCCGGAGGCCTGGTCCCCAGCCCGTCGGCGCTCGTCGTCCTCCTCGGAGCCATCGCGCTCGGCCGGACCCTGTTCGGCGCGGCCCTCGTGGTCGCCTACGGCCTGGGCATGGCCGCCACCCTCACCGCGGTCGGCCTGCTGCTGGTCCGCCTGGGCGACCGCCTCGCCGCCGCCACCGACGGGCCGCTCCTCGGCCGCCTGCGCCGCCTCACCCCCTACAGCTCACTGCTGACCGCCCTGCTCATCCTCACGGTGGGAATCGGACTGGCCGTCCGCAGCCTGCCCGCCACCATCTGACGTCCCACCCCGGAGGACCGCCACCGTGAACGCCCGCAGCCCGCGCAGAGCAGTTCGCCTTCTCGTACCCGCCCTGGCCGCCGTCACCGCCCTGGCCGGCTGCGGCGGCGAGCCGGACGGCAGGTTCGACGCCCAGGCCGGCACCCCGTCCCCCAGCTGCATCCAGCACCAGAGCCAGGACCCCGGCAGCGCGTACACGGGCCGGGAGAAGTCCGACCCGAAGTCGGTGCTGGAGATGATGCGCTTCTACACCGCCAACGGCACGAAGACGTACTGCGACGGCAGAGCGCCCACGGACACCGACCGCCACTGGACCGAGCTCTACACCGCACTCGGCGGCGACGCCGTCCACGTCACAGCACCCGGATAGTCACGTTCCGGCCGACGCCGCGGCGTCCGGTCGCTCGACGAGGGCCCGGGCGGCGCGGGTGTGCGGGGGAGACTACGGCGAGGTGATCCGCGCACCGTCTCCAGCCCCGCAAGGGCTGCGCCCGCCCGCGGGCGTCCTCGATCGCCCCGGTGGTAGGGGAACAGGGCGTTGCGCATCACCAGCCCGACGATCTGCGACAGCACCAACTCCACGCTCAGCGCCGGCTGGTCCAGGTCGAGTTCTGCCGGAGAGCGCGCTCAGAGCCCTTTCGCTCGATCTCACAGGCGGCTTCGGCTGTTCCCCGTTGCTTCGACGTTGCTTCGACGGGGAACAGCCGGAGAGCTTGTGGGGTCAGGGAGTCGAGGTGTCCTGGGTGTCCTTGGCGGCGTCCGATTCGGCAGCGGCGGCGGCGCTGTCGGCGGCGTCCACCTTCTTCCGCATCTCGCCGAGTCGGTCACCGCTCGCCGCCGACCCGCTCGCGTCGGCGGACGGTGCCCCGGCGGGTGCGCCGCTCTTTCCGGGGCCGGTCCCGTTCGTGCCACACGCCGATAGGGCGAGCGTGGCGAGCAGGGCGGCCGTGACGGCAGCGGTTCGCCGCGACAGCCGGGCGGCTGGTACCGGTGCAGCCACCGACCTGCCGCCGACCGGGTCGGACGCCGTGCCGGGAATGGTCACTGTGCGGGCGGTCACTGCGCGGTCGGGGTGCCGAGGCCCTGCGAGGAGCACCAGGTGGCGACGGCGTTCAGGTCGCTCTGGCGCTGGGTCAGCGTGGGCACCAGGCTCTTGCGGTACGTCAGCCGGTCGTTGAGGTCGTTGTAGATCGCGGTGTGCCCGGCGGCCTTGGCGTTGTTCACCCGCTGCTGCAGACGGGCGATCGAGCCGGCCTCGGTGACCGGGCCGTTCAGGCGGTCCAGGGCGTTCTTGATCCGCTGGTCGGCCTTCGGCAGCCGCTTGCAGATGCCCTTCGCTCCGTCGCCCTCGGGCGTCGGCAGCACCTTCGGGGTCTGGGAGGCCACCGGGGTGGCACTGGGGGTGGCGGCCTGAGCCGGTCCGGTGAGGGCGACCAGGGTGGTGCCCAGGGCGAGAGCGCCGATCACGGCAGCGGTCTTGCGGTGCGGGTGCATGGCGAAGTCCTCCAGTTGCCACGGGTGGCAGGTCCGGCCGGAGCGTCGGGCGGTCCGGCTGAGCAGGACGATAAGGACCCTCTTTGTGGATTCCTTGTGAGCCGGCGAGCCGGCGCACCGCTTCGCGGGTGCTCCGACGCCCGTGGCGCGTCAGGCGCTCGTACCCGTGGAGCCGATCCATTCGCGGCGGGTCGGCAGGGGCGGCGTCGGGGCGTCCTCGCCGACCAGGGGCAGCCGGACCTCGACTCGGCAGCCGGTCCCGCCCGGCGGCTCGGTGACCGTGACGGTGCCGCGGTGCAGGGCCACCTGCTGGGCGACCAGGGTCAGTCCCAGTCCCGAGCCGGGGCTGTCCCGGTGCCGGTGGAAGCGGTCGAAGACCGCCGCCCGGTCCGCCACCGGGATGCCCGGCCCTTCGTCGTCCACGGTCAGCACCGCCTGTCCGGCGTCCCGGCGCAGTCCGACCGCGATCCGGGCCGGCTCCCCGGACCGGTGCCCGTGCACGGCCGCGTTGGCGAGCAGGTTGTCGCAGACGATCCGCAGCCCGGCCTCCCACCCGTGCACCCGCAGCCCGCCGGTGTCCGGCCCGACGTCCGGCCCGCCGGCGTCCGGCCCGACGTCCGGCCCGCCGGTGTCCGGCCCGGTGAGGCCGGGACCGGCCAGGTCGACGGTCACCTCCGGCCGCCGCCGGCGCAGCTCCGCGACGGCGGCCGCGGCAGGGTCGGCCGGGTCGAGGACCGTGAACGCCTCCTCCTCGACCAGGTCGCCACGCGCCAGCGTCCGCAGTGCGGTGAGCAGGTCGAGGAGTCGCCGGTGGTCGTCGCGGAGGTCGGAGAGGATCTCCGCGCGGTCCGTCGGCGGCAGGTCCGGGTGCGCGCCGAGGACGTCCAGGTTGGTCCGCAGGCTCATCAGCGGTGTGCGCAGTTCGTGGGAGGCGGCGGCGGAGAACGAGCGGGCGGTTTCCAGTGCCCGGCCGGTCCGGGCGACCTGCTGGTCGTACCGGGCCAGCGTGCTCTCCAGCGCGAGCGCGAGCTCGTCCACCTCGCGGACCCCGCTGTGCCGGTGGGTGAAGCCCACGGCGCCGGCCTGCGGGTCGAGCGCGGCGGCGCGTCGGCCCAGGCGGCTGAGCGGTGCGGTGGTCCGCCGGGCGAGGCCGTAGGCGAGCAGTCCGGAGAGCGGTGCGGCCAGCGCTGCGGCCCACAGGATCCGCCCGCGCACCGCGTCCACCTGCGGGTCGGTCGCCGACACCGGTGCGGTGACCCAGAGCGTGCCGGGGTCGGCGCCCGCCACCGGCCGGGCCAGCACCCGCCAGGCCCGGCCCTGCGCCCGTACGGTGACCGGCCCGCCGGTGCCCGCGGGGGCGGGGTGCGGGAGTACCACGGCCGGGCCCGGCACGGGGCCGCCCTCGGTGACCCGGTCGCCGTTCGCGTCCGCCACCCGGATGCCGACGTCCAGTGCGTCGTCGAGCAGGTTGCGGCGCTGGTTCTGCTCGACCCGGGGCCGGTCCTGCCGGGTGGCGCTCAGCAGTGCCTTGGCGGCGGGGAGCACGGCGGCGGCGCGGTCGCGCAGCCTGGTGTCCTGCTGGGCGCGCAGATCGTGGGTGACGAGCCCGAGCAGCAGTGCGCCGGTGCCCAGGACGAGCAGCGGGACGAGCAGGGCCGCACCGGTCGCGATCCGGGTGGCCAGGCTGATCGAGCGCCGGGCGGGGGCGGTGCCGCTCACCGGTAGGACTCCGGAGTCCGCAGCACGAAGCCGACGCCCCGCACCGTGTGGATCAACCGTGAACGGCCGCCCTCCTCCAGCTTGCGGCGCAGGTAGCTGACGAACGTGTCGACGGCATCGGTGCGGACCTCGAAGTCGTAGCCCCACACCCGGTCCAGCAACTGGTCGCGGGTCAGCACCAGCCCGGCGTTGCGGGCCAGGTACTCCAGCAGCTCGAACTCGCGGCGCGTCAACCGCAGCGGTTGCCCGTCCCGGCGGGCCTCGCGGGCGGCGGGTTCGATCTCCAGCGGCCCGACCCGCAGCACCTCACCACCCGGCCCGGCGGGCCGGCCGTACGTGTCGGCCCGGGTTCGGCGGCGCAGCAGGGCGTGCAGGCGCAGCACCAGCTCCTCCAGCGCGAACGGCTTGACCAGGTAGTCGTCGGCGCCCGCCTGGAGGCCGGCCACCCGGTCGGCCAGCTCGTCCCGTGCGGAGAGCATCAGCACGGGCGTGTCGATGCCCTGCTCCCGCAGCCGACGGCAGACTTCGCTGCCGTCCAGGTCGGGCATCGAGACGTCGAGGACCAGCACGTCCGGCGGCTCGTCCGCCACCAGGCCCAGCGCCGTCCGCCCGCCGTCGGCCGTGCGTACCGTGAACCCGCTGAGCCGCAGGCCGCGCTCCAGCGACCTGCGGATGATGTCGTCGTCGTCCACCACCAGCACCGTCCCGGTGCCGTCACCGCCCGCCATCGGGGTCTCCTCGCTCCCGTCCGGCCTCCGCCGGGGCGTCCTACGGTGACACGGGCTGATGAGAGCTTTCTCATCGAAGTCCCGCGACCTGCGGGGCAACGGCTCCCAGTCGTGGCGTGGCTCGAAGAACCTCGCCTTCAAGCCCTCAACATCCACGATCCCCGCAACTCCCTGGGGTCAGGGTGTTGCGGGGATCGCTGGAACCCGCCGTCGTGGTCGAGGGCCGTCCTCGTCGGGTGCACGGGCCTTACGGCATGGGCCGGCACCCGGGTGGGCTCAGTGCTCGGCCACGAAGACGTGCGCGGCGGTCTGCGTGGGGAGTTCGGTGGCCTCCCCGCCGCTGCTGACCGTCACACCGCCGGACGAGGACGTCACGCTCACGACCGCGCCGGGCCGCACCCCGGCGTGCCTGAGGGTGTACATCAGTCGGGGGTCGGTCTGGACCAGCTCCCTGATGCACCGTACGACCGCGGTCGCGCCGTTCGGCCCGGGTTGAAGGTCGCTGAGGCTGACCATGCTCTCGTCGGGGAACGGATCCACGGTGCTCTTCCCCTCGAGTTCCTCCAGACCCGGGATCGGGTTGCCGTAGGGCGACTTGGTGGGGTGCCGCAGCAGCACGAGGACGCGGCGTTCGACGGCCTCGCTCATCACGTGCTCCCAGCGGCAGGCTTCGGCGTGGGCCTGCTCCCATTCCAGTCCGATCACGTCGACGAGCAGGCACTCCGCGAGCCGGTGTTTGCGCATCACGCGCGTGGCGGTCCGCCGGCCTTCCTCCGTCAGCTCCAGGTGCCGGTCGGCGGCGACGCGCAGCAGACCGTTGCGTTCCATGCGGGCGACGGTCTGGCTGACGGTGGGGCCGCTCTGGTCCAGGCGCTCGGCGATGCGGGCGCGCATGGGGACCACGCCTTCCTCCTCGAGCTCCAGGATCGTGCGGAGGTACATCTCCGTGGTGTCGATGAGTCCGGACATGCTGTTCGTCAGGCGGGGGTTTCGGCGGTGGCGGTCAGGACCGCTCGGCCGAGGATGTGGCCGGCCATGGTGAAGCCGAGGACGGCCGGGGTGGAGTCGACCGGGACGCCGATGGACTCGACGTCGAGGGCGTGCACCACGACGAAGTAGCGGTGCGGGCCGTGTCCGGCCGGCGGTGCGGCGCCGATGAAGCGGGCCGCGCGGGCGTCGTTGGGCAGTTGGAAGGCGCCCTCGGGCAGGCCTGAGCCGGTGTCGTCGCCGGCGTCCTCGGGCAGCTCGGTGACGGTGGCGGGGATGTCGGCGACCGCCCAGTGCCAGAACCCGGACCCGGTGGGGGCGTCGGGGTCGTAGACGGTGACGGCGTAGCTCTTGGTGCCGTCGGGGGCGCCGCTCCAGGACAGCTGCGGGGAGACGTCCTTCCCGCCGGGGACGCCGGAGGAGTGCTGCTCGGGGGGCCATGCGGCGCCGTCGGTGACGGCGGTGCTGGTGACGGTGAAGAAGGCCGCCTCGGGGAGGCGGGCGAAGGGGTCGTTGGCGCTCATCGCGTCGTTCCTTTCGGTGTGTGCGGTGGGGCGGTGGTGGTGCGGCCGACGGAGCCCACGGCTTCGCGTGGCGGCACCGACGCGCTCCCTCGGTCGCTGAATCGACCATAACACTAATAATCGATTATCTGCGGGATCGTCTATGCTGGAGGCATGACTCAGACGGCCCACACCTCGACCTCACCGGGGAAGCTGATGCTCTCCGAGCAGGTCTACGCACACCTGCGGGACGCGATCATGCGCGGGGACCACGCCCCCGGCGACGCCCTCAAACCGCAGGACCTCGCCAAGGAACAGGGCGTGAGCCTGGCCGTTGTGCGTGAGGCGCTCGTGCGGCTGGTCGGCGAGGGCCTCGCCGACCGGCTGCCCAACCGCGGCTTCGCCGTCCCGGCCGTCTCCGACCGCCGCTGGCAGGAGATCGCGGAGGCCCGCAGGACCATCGAACCGGTCGTGCTGCGCATGTCGATCGAGCGCGGGGACGTCGACTGGGAGGCCCGCGTACGAGCCGCCCACCACCGTCTGGCCCGCACCCCGGCGTACGTGCCGGAGGAGGGCGAGTACTACAGCGCTGCATGGTCCGAAGCCCACCGGGTGTTCCACCGCACCCTGCTGGAGGGCTGCGGCAACCCCGTCCTGCTGGAGACCTTCGACCGAACGTGGACCGCGAGCGAACTGGCTCGCCGCTGGTCGGCGCAGCACAACCCCGGCCGGGACGCCGTCGGCGAGCACCGCCGGCTGGAGGAGGCGGCGCTGGCCCGCGACGCCGACACCGCGGCCGAGGTGCTGACCCAGCACCTCACCCGGACCGCGGCCGACTTGACCGGCCGCCCCCACCGCGAACCCGCGAAGGAAGCCTGATGCGCCACGCCGACCTGGCTGGGCGCTGAACGCGGATCCGCCAGGACGTCTACTACGTCGCCGGGCGTGCCGCTGTGGCCCTCGACCTCGGGCGGGCGTAGGCCCTGTGGACTCAGAGGCCGCGGGCGACGGTCGACAGGACGGCCTCGACGGCGGTGCGCAGCTCGGCTCCGGACAGGCCCCGCAGTGGGCCCTCGACCAGCAGGTCCGACAGGCCGTGGACCGCCGACCAGGCCGCATACTCGGCGCCCGGGCGGCGGTCGGCGGGGAAGGCGCCGAGCCGGACCAGGTCGTCGAGGTGGGTGGACAGGATGGCGTAGGGGTCCGCGCCGCAGGAGCCCTCCGGGCCCGGTTCCCCGCCCGATGCCAGGCCCGATGCCGGGTCCGGTTCCCCGTGCGGGGCGGCGGTGGTCCCGCAGAAGGCGGTGCGGAACCAGCCGGGCTCGGTCAGGGCGAAGTCGATGTACGCCCGGCCGATCGCGTCCAGCCGCGCCCGGGCCGCCGCCACCTCGTCGGGCAGGTCCACGGCCGCGGAGCGGGCGAGCATGAGCCGCCCCAGCCGGTTCATGCAGCTCGCCCCGACCGCCGCCAGCAGGGCCTCGTGGCCGGCGAAGTGCCGGTACGCGGCGTTGTGCGAGACGCCCGCCCTCCGGCTGACCGCGCGCAGGACGACGGCGGCGGGTCCGCCGGTCCTGGCGAGGTCGACCCCGCCGGCGACCAGTGCTTCCCGCAGGTTTCCGTGGTGGTACGGCCGGCTCGTGGCCACGTTCCCGCCCTCCCGTCCCTTCCGGTGTTGACAGTGTCCACTTTGCGGTGAAATGCTGGCAGATGTCCACATGTTCCCGCTGTCAACATCGCGGGATCCACTCCCTCGACCGAGCCCGCACCATCCGCCCCACCTGGTCGGAGGCAGCCATGCCCCACCGTCCCGCGCCCCGGCGCTCCCTGGCCCTCGCGTCCGTCTGCCTCGCGGCCTTCGCGATCAACCTGGACACCACGATCGTCAACGTCGCCCTCCCGGACCTCGGCCGCCAACTGCACGCCACCACCCGCGACCTCCAGTGGATCGTCGACGGCTACAACCTCGCCTTCGCGGCCCTCGTCCTGACCGCCGGTTCGCTCGGCGACCGGTTCGGACGACGGCCCGCCCTGCTCACCGGACTCGGCGGCTTCGCGCTCACCGGCACGCTGGGAGCCCTCACCGGGTCGTCCGGCGCGCTGATCGCCGTCCGCTTCGCCATGGGAGCCTGCGCGGCGGTCATCTTCCCCACGACCCTGTCCGTCATCACCAACGCCTTCCCCGACCGCCGTGCACGCGCCAAGGCGGTCGGCCTGTGGGGCGCGGTCACCGGCCTCGGCGTCGCCGTCGGCCCGGTCGCCGGCGGACTCCTGCTGGCCCACTTCGCCTGGCCCTCGGTCTTCCTCGCGCTCGTACCGGTGGCGCTGGTCGCCCTCGCCGCCACCTGGTTCTGGGTCCCGGAGTCCAGGGACCCGTCGAGCGCCCGACTGGACCCACCGGGCCTGCTCACCGCCTCGGCCGCCGTCGGCCTGCTGGTCTTCACGGTCATCGAGGCGCCGACCCGGGGCTGGGACCGGCCCGCCACCCTCGCGGGCTTCGCCGCCGCCACCGCCCTCGCCGCCCTCTTCGTGGTGATCGAACGCGGGCGCAGCCACCCGATGGTGGACATCACCCTGTTCCGCACCCCGGCCTTCTCCGCCGCCAGCGGAGCGGTCACCGTCGCGTTCTTCGCGCTCTTCGGTTTCATCTTCCTGGTGACGCAGTACTTCCAGTTCATCCGCGGCTACGGCGCCCTCTCCACCGGCGTGCGGATCCTGCCGGTCGCGCTCACCATCGCGCTCGGCTCGCTCGGCGGGGTCGCGCTCGCCGCCAGGGCCGGGACCCGGGCGGTCGTGACCTCCGGGCTCCTGCTCCTCGGGGCCTCCTTCGGGTGGATCGCCCTCTCGCCCGCCTTCCAGTCCTACGGGCTGATCGTCGGCCAGATGATCCTGATGGGACTGGGCCTCGGCCTGACGACCGCACCGGCCACCGAGTCGATCCTCAGCGTCCTGCCGCCCGCCAAGGCGGGCGTCGGATCGGCCGTGAACGACGCGACCCGCGAGACCGGCGGTACCCTCGGCGTCGCCGTCGTCGGCAGCGTCTTCACCTCCCTCTACGCCTCCCACCTCGCGACGACCGCCTTCTCCACCCTCCCGGCCGGCACCCTCAGCGCGGCCAAGGGCTCGGTGGCCGAGGCCCTGCGCACCGCGACGGCCACGCCCCCGGGCTCCGGGGAGGCGTTGCGAGCGGCGGTCCAGAGCTCCTTCATGCACGGATTCCACGTCGCCTGCACCGTCGGTCTCGCGGTCTGCCTCCTCGGCGCCGCCCTGGCCCTGGCCCTGCCCGGCGCCCACCCCGCGCCCGTGCCCTCGACGCCGGCACCGACACCGGTCCTGCCGAGACGTTGACGCTGTCCCCGAGGCAGCCGGGTACTCGAGGGGGCGGTACGTGACGTGATGCCCGGTTTGCTTGAGGTGGGGCCGCAGCCGCCGGCTAGGTCGCGACGAAGGCGCCGGTGGCGGCGTCGATGGTGACCACCAGGAGGCCCTTCTTCTGCTGGTCCTCCGGCGGCTTCATGCCGACCAGCCAGCGCGGGTGCCACGTGCCGTCGCGGTCCGCCTGGGCGAGGAGGATCGTGCTGCTGGTGGTGAAGCCGGGGTGGGCGGTGGCCGCGGTGCTCCGTGCGGTCGCCTCGGTGACGGTCGCCTTCGGCAGGGCGGGCGGGTCGACGTGCCGGGCGGAGAACGAACTGACCTGGCCGTTGCCGGTGACGAGCAGGTCGAGTCGCATCGGCATGAGGACGCCGTCGACGCGGGAACGCCACTGGACGGTCCTGGCGCCGCCGGAATTCGGCTGGGGGTCGGTGCTGGGGTAGCTGTCGGTGAGGGCCCAGGGGAAGTGGGTCCGGGCGAAGCGGGTGGCGGCGTCGACCGCGACGTCGTCGGTGACTTCGCCGGGTGCCTGGTCGGGGGTCGGCCCGACGAGCCCGGAGGCCGGTTCGCCGCCCGGCCACGCCAGTTCGAGGCTGCCCTGCCGGCCGGTGACGCTGACCGTCCCGGGGTGACCGGAGGATCCTTCGACGTACTGGACGGACGCGACTTCGGCGGCCGACCCGAAGAACTCCCGGAACTCCTTGGTGGCGGCGGCCCGTTGGGCCGGTCCGGCCACGGTGTTCTCCGTGGGGTCAGGTGCGACGACCGCCACGAAGGGCACCAGGACGGCCGCGATCACTGCGGCTCCGCCCACGAGGGCGACCGCCCCGCGCGCGAGCTCGCGCCTGGTGGTGCCCAGCGGTCGGTCGCCCGTCCGGCGGCTCCACAGGTACGCGAGGCCACAGCCGAGCACGGCCCCGAGCGCGTTGTCCCACAGGTCGGCGGAATCGCAGCTGCGGCCGATGCCGGGGGTCAGGGCCTGGGTCGCCTCGACGGCTGCGGAGAGCAGCGTGAGGGCGATGCCGGTGCTGACGGGCCGTCGAACGAGGCGGGAGGTGAAGAAGCCGGCCGCGACGAACAGGGCGATGTTCATCAGGCCCTGGCTGCCCGACATCGCACCCGTCAGGTCGAGCCCGGCGGTGCAGCGGAGCGGGGCCGGTGCGTCGGGGTGGACGGGGTAGAGGGTGGCGACGAGCACCAGGGCGGTGGACGCTCCGGCGAGCGCGGACAGCAGCCTCGGGGCCGAGCGCCGTCCGGCGACGGCCGCCGAGAGGGCGGCTGCGCCGATCAGAGCCGCCAGGGCGGTCCAGAGCAGTCCCGGCTCGTGGTGGAGGATCGCGCGGATCATGCTGGTGGCACTCCAGTGGGCACAGCGATGGGCCCACGCCCTCGGGCGCGGGCCCATCGTGACGGCGGGCGGCTGCTAGCAGATGGTGACGGGCGCGTTGTAGAACGTGTTCTGGCCCTTGACGGCCATCCAGCCGATCACGTTCTGGCAGTCGTTGAACCCGAGGTCCCAGAACCACGCGTCCTTGGTCTGGTTGACGGACTGGTCGCTCCAGTCGCGGTTGTAGGAGTAGCCGTGGTAGTTGAACCCGAACTGTGCGGTGATGGTGCCGCCGCCGGTCTTCTCGTAGACGTCCTGCAGCTGCCAGAAGGCGGACCCGTCGGGCTGGGTCTTGTCCTCCTGGGAGATGGACGTGCTGAGGCGGCCGTTGGAGAGCGACGTCGACGCGCTGTACTTCGCTTGTGCCATGGCCTGGGATGCGCCTCCGACGGCCAGGAGGGCTCCGGCCAGGGCGGTTCCGATGACGCGCGTGCCGATTCGCATGATGCTCCTTTTGGTGAAGGGGTGTCAGGAACGGATCGGTCCTCCCGCACCGTTCATGGTTCCGGGCGGGCTCCCCGTGTGCTTTCCACGGTAGGACGGGGTGCCTGCCTTGGAATCAGCAATGCGTCTCGGGGACTCCGCAATGCGTCTCCGGACGCCCGCGGTCCGTCGGAGCGGACGGGCCGGAGCGCGGCCGGCTGTTGCGCGTGATCGGCAGGATCGCGCTCAGCGACCGGTGATGACGATCGGCCCTTCAGACCGTGAACCACTCCTTGGCCTCGGCGGAGCTGTACGCCTGGACGATGATGCCCGCGATCGCGATGCCGGCCAGCGAGATGATCGAGCCGGAGAAGAGCTGGATCACGCCGCTGATGATCGCGAGCCACTCGATCACCAGTACGGTCCTCCGGGTCCACCGGGCCCCGCCCGGCGCCAGGGCCGCGCAGGTGCCGAGCAGGACGCCGATCAGGATCGAGAGGAAGGCGATGAACGTCACCATGGCGACGCCTTCACCGTGCTGGCCGTGGATCAGGGCGAGGAGGAAGATCCCAGCGGCGCTGTTGCCGACGGCGTGCAGCCAGACCCCCGCTACCACCCACTTGAGTGATGTCGGCATCCGCTCGTCCGCCATCTGGTTCGCCATCGGTGACCACCCCCGGATCGTCGGTGCGGCCGGGGCCGGTGGCCGGGCCGTAGGGGAGAGGATCCGGGTGGCCGGGTCTACCGTCAATGGCCACGACCGCCTCCCTTTCTCCGGTCGGCCGAGGCGCGGAGGGCCGTAGCGGCCCGCCGGGGACCGGCGGACCGCTACGGGCGGGGGTGGTGGCTCAGGCCTGGGTGACCAGGTCCAGGTACTCGTCGTGCCAGAGGTCCTCGTCGCCGTCCGGCAGCAGCAGTACCCGGTCCGGCCGGAGCGCCTCGATGGCACCGGGGTCGTGGGTGACCATCACGATCGCGCCCGGGTAGGTGCCGACCGCGGCCAGCACCTCGGCCCGGGAGGCCGGGTCGAGGTTGTTGGTCGGCTCGTCCAGCAACAGCACGTTGGCGCCGGAGTGGACCAGGGCGGCCAGCGCCAGCCTGGTCTTCTCGCCGCCGGACAGCACGTCGGCCGGTTTGTCGGCCTCGTCCCCGCGGAACAGGAACGCGCCGAGGACGGCCCGCAGTTCGCCGTCGGTCAGCTCGGGCGCGGCCGCGGCCAGGTTGTCGCGCACGCTGAGCGCCGGGTCCAGGGTGTCGTGCTCCTGGGCGAAGTAGCCGAGCCGCAGGCCGGTGCCGGCGACGACCCGGCCGGAGTCCGGGCGTTCCCGCCCGGCCAGGACGCGCAGCAGGGTGGTCTTGCCGGCGCCGTTGAGGCCGAGCACGACCGTTCGGCTGCCGCGGTCCACGGCGAGGTCCAGGCCGCTCAGCACCGTCCGGCCGCCGTAGGCCTTGGCCAGGCTCACCGCGCCGAGCGGGGTCCGGCCGCAGGGCGCGGGCTCGGGCAGCCGGATGCGTGCGGCGCGCTCGGTCTGCCGTACGGGTTCCAGCTCGGCGAGCATCCGGTCGGCGCGCCGGGCCATGCTGCGGGCGCTGGTCGCGGTGGCGACGTTGGACCGCATCCGGTCGGCCTGGGCGTGCAGGGCGGCGGCCTTGCGTTCGGCGTTGGCCCGTTCCCGGGTGCGGCGGCGCTCGTCGGCCGCGCGCTGGGCCAGGTAGGCCCGCCAGCCGGTGTTGTGGACGTCGAGCGCGGCGCGCTGCGGGTCCAGGTGGAAGACCCGGTTGACGGTCTCCGCCAGCAGGTCGAGGTCGTGGCTGATCAGCACCAGTCCGCCCCGGTGGGCGGCGAGGAAGCCGCGCAGCCAGCCGACGGAGTCGGCGTCCAGGTGGTTGGTGGGCTCGTCCAGCAGCAGGGTGCCGTGGTCGGCGAACAGGATGCGGGCCAGTTCGACCCGGCGGCGCTGGCCGCCGGAGAGGGTGCCGACGGGGGCGTCCAGCATCCGGGCGGGCAGCCCGAGCCCGGCCGCGACCCGGGCGGCCTCGGCCTCGGCCGGGTAGCCGCCGCGGGACTGGAACGCGGTGTCGGCGCGCGCGTAGGCGTCCATCGCCCGGCGTTCCTCGGCGGCGGAGCCGGCCACGGCCATGGCCCGCTCGGCGTCGCGCAGCGCGCGGACGGCGGTGTCCAGGCCGCGGGCGGACAGGATGCGGTCGGTGACGGTGACGGCCGGGTCGGCGGCGCGGGAGTCCTGCGCGAGGTAGCCGACCGGTCCGGTGCGGGTGACCGTACCGGCGGCGGGGGGCAGGTGCCCGGCGAGGGTGGAGAGCAGGGTGGTCTTGCCGGCGCCGTTGCGGCCGACCAGGCCGATCCGGTCGCCGGGGGCGATGTGCAGGGTGACGTCGGACAGCAGCAGACGGGCGCCGACGCGCACGTCGACACCACGGGTGGTGATCATGGGGTAACGCTCCGAAACGACTAGCGGGCAGACGGGTGGCGTGGAGGCGGTCCGTCAGCTAGGAGATTCGGGGCGTAGACATGTCGGCCAGGGTAACGGGCGGCCGGAACGGACGCACCCGAATTAACGGGCGCGTCCGCTTGACGGGTGCGTCCGCGCGGGCCGTCAGCCGCGCAGCACGGCGGCCACCACCGCCGGGTGGAACAGCCGGGTCGGCGGCGCGACCAGCGACAGCACCTCGTGGAAGGCCGCCGTGATCTCGGGGTTGTGGGTGGCGCCCCGGAGCACCTTGTCCAGGTAGCGGTGCTGGAGCCTGATCAGGGCGCCCGAGGGCCCGCCCGTGGTGGCGGCGAAGCGGACGTCCTCGGCGCTGGACATCATCCACGCGGTCTTGGACACCGCCGCGATCTCCCGGCGCGCGTCACGGGCGGTGGCGGGCCCGACGCCGCCGTGCCGGGCGGCCGTGCGGCGCAGCACCTGGGCGCAGAACAGCGACACGGTGATGCCCTGCCCGTACACCGGGTTGAAGGTGCTCGCGGCGTCGCCGACCGCCACCAGGCCGTCCGGGGCGCCGCGTTCGTAGTGCCGCCGCACGCCCGGGCCGGGCAGGAAGCCGCGTACCTCGCCCGCCGGTTCGGCGCCCCGCAGCATCTCCGCGAGGGCCGGGTCGCGCAGTCGGGACAGGTGCTCGGTGAAGCCCTCGGTGCCGGGCGCGGGTTCGGCGCCGCGCATCCCGGCCAGGCTCACGATCCAGCGGTCGCCCTCGACCGGCAGCAGGACGCCCATCCGGGGCTTGTCCGGGGCCTTGGTCTGCAGGTAGACGGCCTGGTGGCCGAGGTCGACGCCGGGCGGGCGGTGGAACAGCCGGGAGGCGTACGCGACGCCCGCGTCCACCCGCTCCTCCGGCACCGGGCGGCCCAGTTCGCCGAGCCACTTCGGCACCGAGGTCGAGCGGCCGGCCGCGTCGATCACCAACTCGGCCGGGATCTCCCGGACTTCGCCGCGCCCCTGGACGTCCCCGCGGTCCTGGACGTCCCCGCGCTCCCGGCCGCGCTCGCGGACCTTCACCCCGGTGACCCGCTGCGCCGAGCCGAGCAGGCCGACCACGTCGGTGCCCTCCAGGAACTCGATCGACGGTTCGGTGCGGACCCGGTCCAGCACCACCTTGTCCAGCACCGGCCGGGTGCAGGAGAGGAAGGCCAGCCGGGCCGGGTAGTCGGCCATCCAGCCGGCGGAGCTGAGCCACCGGAGGTCGCCCGAGGTGGAGACCCGGTGCGCGCCCGCGTCGGTCAACTCCTGCTTGATGCCGGGCATCAGCTCCTCCAGCGCGCGGTGGCCCGCCTCCAGCACCAGGTGCGCGTGCCGGCCCTGCGGCACCCCGGCCCGGAACGCCGGCGCGTCCGGGTACCGGTCCCGCTCCACCACGACGATCCGCTCGGCGCGGCCCCGCAGCGCCCAGGCCGCCACCACGCCGGCCAGCCCGCCGCCGATCACCACCGCCGTGCCCCGCGCGGGGGCCGTCTCCGAAGAATTCATGCGACGTAGCGTAGTGGCGGCGGCGTCGGACCGTAATCGTTCCAGCTGGACGAACGGGCCGACGGCGCAAGTCCGTTGAGGCCCGGGCCGGACGGCCTCGGGGCCGCCGGCGGTCCGGTCGGAAGGGTGGTGGTCAGGGGGGTGGGCAGGGTCGGTGGAGAGGGTCGGTCGTGCGGGTACTAACATCGGGTGGGGTTGCGTCGGCGTCCTCCGGGGCGCGCGGATTCGAGGAGGTGAGAGCCGTGGAGTGCAGTAGTACGGGTCGAAGTCGGCCCCGCCCCCGGTTGTCCCGCAGGATTCGCGGCCCCCGGCACTCCTCCTCCCGTACGGCTCCCGCGCAGGGCTGACCCCGCCACCGGCGGGGCGCGCTGCCGGTCGCGCCGTGCGCGTGGCGGCGGGCCGGGCGCCCCCGGCCCGCCGTGCCGAGCACGGCGGCGGCCGGGCACCCACCGTGGAGGTTCCCCGCCATGTCCGACTGGCGTGTGCGCGCCGTGCGCGCGAGCAAGCGTCCGTTCTCCCGTCCGACGGCCGAGCGGCGGCCCGTCGATCCCCGGTCCGCGCCCGAGCACTCGATGGACCCGCGCCCGGACCAGCCGGTCGAGCCGGTGGCACTGGAGCGTTCCCTGGTGGACGCGGCGGTCTACCGCGACGGCCGCCGCACGGACGCGCCCGCCGACCTCGCCGCGATCTACCGCGAACTGCCCGACCGCCCCGGCACGATGGCCTGGATCGGGCTGTTCCGCCCGGCGGAGGCGCAGCTGCTGGAGGCCGCGGACCGGTTCAACCTGCACGAACTGGCCGTCGAGGACGCCATCGTGGCCCACCAGCGCCCGAAGCTGGAGCGCTACGGCGACACCCTGTTCGTGGTGCTGCGCGCCGCCCGCTACCTGGACGAGGCGGAGGAGGTGGACTTCGGCGAGATCCACCTGTTCGTCGGCCCCGACTTCGTCATCACCGTGCGCCACTCGCAGGCCCCGGACCTCTCCGCGGTGCGCCGCCGCCTGGAGGACGACCCGGAGCTGCTGGCGCTCGGTCCGGAGGCGGTGCTGTACGGGGTGCTGGACGCCGTGGTGGACGGCTACGCGCCGGTGATCGCCGGGCTCCAGCACGACATCGACGAGATCGAGACCGAGGTGTTCGGCGGCGACCCGCACGTCTCCCGCCGGATCTACGAGCTGTCCCGCGAGGTGATCGAGCTCCAGCGGGCCACCCGGCCGCTGCTGGAGATCATGCGGAGCCTGGAGGCGGGCTTCGGCAAGTACGGCACCGACGAGGAGCTCCAGCGCCGCCTGCGGGACGTCGCCGACCACGCCACCTACGCGGCCGAGCGGGTGGACGGCTTCCGGCAGATGCTGCAGAACATCCTGACGGTGAACGCGACGCTGGTCTCGCAGCGGCAGAACGAGGAGATGAAGCAGCTCGCCGAGGCCGGGCACGCGCAGAACGACGAGATCAAGAAGATCTCCTCCTGGGCGGCCATCCTGTTCGCGCCGACCCTGATCGGCACGGTCTACGGGATGAACTTCGAGATCATGCCGGAGCTCAAGTGGGCCTTCGGCTATCCGTTCGCGGTCGGGTTGATGGCGCTGGTCTGCACCGGGCTGTACCTGGTGTTCAAGCGCCGCGACTGGCTCTGACGGCCCCGGGCGGGCCGTCCGTGTGCCACCGGCGACCCCGCGCTAAGGAAGCGTCAAGATCCCCGTCCGCCGGTGTCAAGGAGCCGTCAGGGAGCGTCCCACGGCCGGTGGCGCGGCACTAGCGTCGCGCGGCGGAGAGAAACGGTTCTGTGTTCGGTTCCCACCGGGAGCCCCGGCGGACCGTGCCACGGGGGAAAGGGACGTGTGGTCATGACCACCTCGACAACAGGCAGATCGGCCACCTCGGAGGAGGCGGCCGCCGGAGGGGACGACGGCCCGGAACCGGCCGGGAGCAGCGGCGAGCCCGCCGGACCGCGGCCGCCGTCCGGACCGTGGCTGCAGTCCGGGCCGCTGGCCCGGCTCGGGCAGGGACTGCGGACGGTCGGCAGCCGCTCCTACTGGACCACCCCGCGCCTGGTCCGCGCGCTCACCGCGCTGAGCCTGGCCGCCCTGATCGGCCTCGGCGCCACCGCCACCGCCGTGCTCGGCGGCGCCCGGGACGGCACCGACACCATCGGCCACCGGGCGGCCCCGCAGGCCACCCGCGCCGCCGACCTCTACTTCGCGCTCAGCGACATGGACGCCCAGGCCGCCAACCTGCTGCTGGTCGGCGACGACCAGGACTACGCCGCGCTGCGCAAGCAGACCCTGGACACCTACGAGCAGCGCCGCAACCAGGCCGACGACGACCTCCAGCAGGCCGCCCAGGCGGCCGCCGCCGACCCGGCCGGGCAGCGCGCCGTCCAACTTGTGCTCGGCCGGCTCGGCAGCTACGAGGCCCTGGTGGCCCGCTCCCAGCTGCTGGAGGAGCAGGCCAAGGCCCCGGCCGGCCAGCCCTCGCCCGCCGCCCTGGACGCCTACCGGCAGGCCTCCGACCTGCTGCGCAGCCAACTGCTGCCCGCCGCCGACCAGGTCACGGCCGCCAACGAGGCGACCGTCGACCGCGTCTACGGCGAGCAGCGCGACGCCCTGGGCACCGGCTGGTGGTGGCTGTTCGGCGCCGGACTGCTCGCCCTCGCCGCGCTGGTCGGGCTCCAGCGCGCGCTGCTCGTGCGCTACCACCGGGTGTTCAACCCCGCGCTGGCCGGCGTCACCCTGCTGACCGGCGTGGTGCTGGTGACCGGTCTGGCCCTGGTGGGCCGCACCTCGGACCACCTGGTGACGGCCAAGAGCGACGCCTACGACTCGGTGATCGCGCTCAGCCGCTCCCGCGCCGTCGCGTACGACATGAACGCCGACGAGAGCCGCTACCTGATCGACCCGAGCCGGGCGGCCGTGTGGGAGCAGGCCTACCTGGAGCAGAGCCAGGCGATCGTCCACTTCGACGGGGCGACCCTGGACACCTACGGCACCCGGCTGCAGACCGCCGTCGAACGCCACCACCAGAACCGCTCCACCGTCCCCTTCGGCGGGTACCTGGGCGCCGAGCTGAACAACATCACCTTCCCCGGCGAGCAGGCGGCCGCCGAGCGGGTCCTGAGCGCCTTCCAGGAGTACCAGGCGATCGACCACCGGATGCGCGTGCTGCGCGGCGCGGGGCAGCTCAAGGACGCGATCACGCTCAACACCGGGCTCGCCGAGGGGCAGTCCAACTACCAGTTCGGGCAGTTGGGCGCGGCCATGCAGGACACCATCGACGTCAACCAGAAGGCGATGGACGCGGCCCTCGCGGCGACCGACGGCGACCTCGACGGCACCACGGCGGCCCTGGGCGGGGTCGTCCTGGCGGCGGCGGTGGCGCTCACCGCGCTGGGGGTGCGGCCCCGGCTGCGCGAGTACCGGTAGCGCGAGTGCCGGTGGCGCGCGGCCCGACGACCGCGTGACGGGGGAGGACTGGAAGGCCGTGATCCGGGAAGCCGGAGGAGGGGGCCCGGGGGGGGGGGGGGGGCCCCCCCCCCCCCCCCCAGGCACGGTGGGGACCGCCACCGGGCCCCGTCGGCAGGTGGGGACGGGTCGTCACCGGTGTGCCGGATTGACAAGCACCCTTGCCGTCCCGGCGAATAGCAGGCATGGCCGACGAAGAGTTCGAGAACGTCCTCACCACGGTGGGCCCGCGGCTGCGGGCCCTGCGCAGGGAGCGCGGCACCACGCTCGCCAAGCTGGCCGCGGCGACCGGGATCTCGCTCAGCACGCTGTCCCGCCTGGAGTCCGGGCAGCGCAAGCCGACCCTGGAGCTGCTGCTGCCGCTGGCCCGGGAGTACCGGGTGCCGTTGGACGAACTGGTCGGCGCCCCGGCCACCGGGGACCCGCGGATCCACCCGCGCCCGGTGACCAGGAACGGCCAGACCGTCGTCCCGCTCACCCGCCACCTCGGTGGTCTGCACGCGTACAAGCACATCGTGCCGCCGGGCCGGAACGCCGGGCCGGAGCTGGAGTTGAAGGTCCACGAGGGCTACGAGTGGCTGTACGTGCTGTCCGGGAGGCTGCGGCTGGTGCTCGGCCCGCACGACCTGGAACTGACCGCCGGTGAGGCCGCCGAGTTCGACACCCGGACCCCGCACGGCTTCGGCAACGCCGGTTCGCAGCCGGTGGAGTTCCTCAGCCTGTTCGGCCCGCAGGGCGAACGGATCCACATCAGGGCGCGCCCGGGAACCTCTGTTCGGTAGGTTCGTTCCCTGACAGGGGGTCTCCGCTTCGGGCTCCCCCGCAGGCCGTCGGGAGGGGCCGATTACATGAGTGTGCAGCAGAGCACGGAGTCCGGCGAGAGCGGCGGAACCGAGCAGAGGCCGGGGACCGCGCCGGAGGGGGTGGACACCGGCACCGGTACCGGCCCCGGCGCCGGGCCCGCCACCGGGCCGGGCGCCGCCCCCGGAACCCGTTCCGGAGCCGGGACGGAGGAGCCGCCGGAGCCGGAAGCCGGGCGGGCCGCCGGACCGGAGGAGTCCACCGCGGCCGGTGCCAAGCCCGCGCGCAAGAAGCGCCCGTTCTGGCAGGAGCTGCCGATCCTGCTGGTGATCGCCCTGCTGCTCTCGCTCGGCATCAAGACCTTCTTCGTGCAGGCCTTCTCGATCCCCTCCGGTTCGATGGAGAACACCCTGCAGATCGGCGACCGGGTGCTGGTCGACAAGCTCACCCCGTGGTTCGGCGCCGAGCCGGAGCGCGGCGAGGTGGTGGTCTTCCGCGACCCGGGCGGCTGGCTGGAGGACACCCCCACGGCCAGCTCCGGCGGCGTCATGGGCACCGTCCAGAAGGCGCTGAGCACCGTCGGCCTGATGCCCTCGGCGGACGAGAAGGACCTGATCAAGCGGGTCATCGCGGTCGGCGGCGACACCGTCGAGTGCAACGCGGGCAGCCCGGTGAAGGTGAACGGCGTCGCGCTGGTCGAGCCGTACCTCTTCCCCGGGGCGACGCCCTGCGACAACGACCCGGTCGGCACCGTCACCGTGCCCAAGGGCAAGCTCTGGGTGATGGGCGACCACCGGAACAACTCCCGGGACTCCCGTCCGCACCAGAACCTCACCGGGGACGGCTTCGTGCCGGTGGACAACGTGGTCGGCCGGGCGTTCGTGGTGGCGTGGCCGATCTCCGACTGGTCCACCCTGCCCGTCCCGGACACCTTCGACAAGGTGCCCTCCCGGGCCGCGGGCAGCCCGGTGGAGGCGCCCCCGGCGCCGGCGGTGCTCGCCCTCGCGGGCGTCGTGCCGATCGCGCTGTGGCGGCGCCGGCGGGCGCGGCGCACCGGGCGCTGAGCGGGACCGCTTCGCCGGAACTCCGCCCGCCGTGTTCTACACGGCTGTAGAGTTCCGGCGACGGGCCGCGGCGTCGGGCGCGGTCGCACCGGGCGGATCGGAGGCGGAACCGTGGTGGAGGGTTCGAACGGGCCCACGGCGCCGGCGGTGCCCGCGGTGCTGCCCGCGGTGCCGCCCGCGGTGTTCGTAGCGCCTGACGTGATGCCCGTGCCGCCGACGGACCGTGAGGTCCGGTGGGTGTACCAGCCGGTCGAGGTCGACCTCGGTGGCGGCCGTTGGGCGCCCGGCCGGATCAGCGGCTGGTGGCAGGACCCGGCCGGGCGGAACTGGTGCCGGCTGCGGGTCGGCCGCAGCGGACGGCCCGCCGACTGGCGGCCGTTCGAACCCGACCGGGTACGGCTGCTCCCGGCCTCCGGGTTGTGAAGAGAGTGTCAGGAGTTCTTGGCGGAACCGTTCGAGGACCCCTGTCGTCCCTGGGAGCGAACGCCGACTAGGCCACTTTCAGCAACCGGGGACGACGTGAGTTCCGAGATCTACTTCAACAACAACTACCGCGACCTGTGCGAGCAGTACGGGACGGGCGCGGGCTTCCAGTTCGAGTTCTCCTGCTACCGCTGCTCCGACACCTGGCGCTCGCCGTTCGAGCGGTTCACCACCGGTCAGGTGGCGGGCTGGCTGGGCAAGGGCGTCAGCGCGGCCTGGAACCTCATAGGCGGCAACGCCAACACGATCAGCAACGCTGCGGACGGCCTGGCCGGCCAGACCTGGGGCACCTCGCGGGACGCCGCGTTCCAGCGCGCGATCGACAACGCCCAGTCGCACTTCAACCGGTGCGCCCGCTGCACCCGCTACGTCTGCGGCCGCTGCTTCAACCCGGAGCAGGGCCTGTGCTTCGACTGCGCCCCGGACACCGCCGCCGAGGCGGCCGCGGCCCAGCGGCGCGGCCTCAACGACATGGTCTCGGACCGGGCCTACCAGGTCGGCCAGCAGTCCGGCGCGGAGTACGACGTGCAGACGCCGCGCCAACTGGTCTGCCCGCAGTGCCACACGGAGACCCACGGCACGCCGTTCTGCCCCGGCTGCGGGTTCAAGCTGGCGCAGCCCGTCCAGTGCGGGCAGTGCCACAAGGACGTGCCCGACGGGGCGGCGTTCTGCCCGTCCTGCGGGGCGAGGCGCTGAGCGGCCGGTACGTCGACGCGACGGGGCGGCCCGGGGGCGGGGGGGGGGCGGGGGGGCCCGGGGGGCGCGGGGGGGGGGGGGCGCGGGGGGGGGGCCCCGGGGGGGGGGGGGCACGCGGCAGGACGTGGGGGGCCCGGG
>NZ_JBHWIV010000068.1:0-44354 GCF_042731675.1 Kitasatospora sp. NPDC059827
TTTTTTTTTTCGTGGCGCCGCCGCCCCTGTTGTCGCGGGCCGCCGCGCGGGGTGGCGGGGGGGGGGCCGCACGGCTCCGGAGCGGGCGACGGGGGACCGGGCAACGCCGTCAACGTGGACGACCCCACGACCTGGCACTGGACCGACCAGTGGTTCCAGCAGAACGTCGGCACCCAGCCGACCGAGGTGCTCACCCACTTCGTGGTGCCTGGTGGCCCGAGCAGGCCCTCGGCCTGGTGCGGAACGCCGATCCGGCGCTGACCTTCAACGGCTGGGGCTGAGCCGGGCCGGACGGTCCGTCAGGATGTCGGCCATGACTGACGAGACACAGGCCGGGAACCGGCCGGACGCGGGGACGGCGGGGCGTCCGGTGGCCCTGGTCACGGGGGCCGGACGTTCGGCGGGGATCGCCGCGTCGGTGGTGCTGGGCCTGGCCCGGGCCGGCTGGGACGTGGCCTTCACCTACTGGACCCCGTACGACGGCCGGATGGAGTGGGGCGGGGACCCGGGTGCGCCCGAAGAGCTGCGGAAACGGGCGGAGTCCCTCGGGGCGGGCACCCATGCGGTGGAGGCGGACCTGAGCGATCCGGCGGTGCCGGCCCGGCTCTTCGAGAGCGTCGAGCGCGAGCTTGGGAACGTCACCGCGCTGGTGCTCTGCCACTGCGAGTCGGTCGCCTCCGGGTTGCTGGACACCACGGTGGAGAGCTTCGACCTGCACTTCGCGGTCAACGCGCGGGCGAGCTGGCTGCTGATCCGGGAGTACGGGCTGCGGTTCCGCGGGGAGCACGGCAGCGGGCGGATCGTCAGCCTGACGAGCGACCACACCGCCGGCAACCTGCCCTACGGCGCGAGCAAGGGGGCGCTGGACCGGATCACGCTGGCCGCCGCCCGCGAGCTCGCCCACCTGGGGGTGACCTGCAACGCGGTCAATCCCGGGCCGACCGACACCGGGTGGATGACGGAGGAGCAGAAGGCGGACATGACCCGTTACACGCCGTTGGGCCGCCTCGGCGTGCCGCAGGACTGCGCGAACCTGGTCTCGTTCCTCTGCTCCACGGAGGGCGGCTGGATCAACGGCCAGCTCCTCCAGAGCAACGGCGGCCTCGGGTAGCGGGGAGGGGAGGGGCGACCTGCGGTCACGGATGTCGCCGGGCTCAGGAAGAACAGTCTGTTAACGCTAACAGAACCTTTGTGCGAAAGCTGGCATGGCTTGGTAAATGTGCAGGTCAGAGGTGATGCGAAGGATCGTCACCGATGTTGACGCGCTCATGGTTCGCTCGGATACGCTCCGTGGCACCGGATCCCCTGGCCGTACTCCGATCGGAGCGCCGATGTCCAAGTCCCGCCCCCGCAACTCCTTCCTCCGCTCCGCCCTCGTCGCCGCGCTCGGCGCGGCGACCGTGCTGGGCGGCCTGTGCGGCGCGACGACCGCACAGGCCGCAACCGGCGCCGCAACCGGCGTGCCGTCCGGGCAGGCCGCGGCCGGGGGAGGGTCGCTCTCCGTGCTGACGTACAACGTGGCCGGCCTCCCGCAGGTGGTGAACAGCTCCTCCACCGAGCGGCAGAGCAGCACCACCGCCATCGGCGGCCGGATCGGGCAGTACGACGTGGTGAACGTCCAGGAGGACTTCAACTACCACGCCGCGCTGTACGCCGCCGACGCCCACCCGTACCGCACGGCGACCAGCGGCGGGGCGGGCATCGGCAGCGGCCTCAACACCCTCTCCGGACTCGCCTACGACACCGACGACTTCGAGCGGGTCAAGTGGAACGACTGCCAGCTGGACTCCGGTGACTGCCTCACCCCCAAGGGCTTCAGCTTCCAACGGACCCGGCTGGCCGAGGGCGTGTACGTGGACCTCTACAACCTCCACGCGAACGCGGGCACCAACCCCGGCGACGAGACCGCCCGCGCCGCCAACCTGGCCCAGCTCAGCGGCTACATCAAGACCCACTCGGCCGGGAACGCCGTCGTGGTGATGGGCGACACCAATACCCGCTACACCCGGGCCGACGACACCATCGGCGCCTTCGCCGCCGACAACCGGCTGACCGACGCGTGGGTGCAGTTGGAGCGCGGCGGCGTGGCGCCGGCCCGTGGTGCCGACCCGCTGCTGTGCGACCAGAACGCGCCCACCGACACCTGCGAGATCGTCGACAAGGTCCTCTACCGCAGCAGCGCGTTGGTGTCGCTGACCGCGACCTCGTACGCCAACAAGCACGCCGACTTCCTGGACGCCGCGGGCAAGATGCTCTCCGACCACGACCCGGTCGCCGTGGGCTTCACCTGGAGCCGCAACCCCGCCTACCTGGCGAGCGAGCAGTACGGCGGCCCGCACGGCGACTTCTACGACGACATCGACCGGGTCGCGCCCGGCGCCCGGGCCACCACGGTCAGCCTGCGGGCCGGCAGCCGGGTCGACCAGGTCGGCCTGACCCTCGCCGACGGCAGCGCCCTCACCCACGGCGGCACCGGCGGCACCGCCTCCTCGCTCACCCTGGGCAACGGCGAGTTCGTCAACTCGGCGACCCTGTGCCAGGGTTCGTACAACGGGCACACCCGGATCTTCTCCGCCTCCTTCGGCACCAACCAGGGCCGCACCTTGGCCGGCGGCACCACCACCGCCGATTGCGTGACCCGCACCGCGCCCGACGGCTGGCAGCTCGCCGGGTTCCAGGGGCGCGCCGGCGACGGGGTCGACAAGCTCGGCTTCCTGTTCACCCGCCGCTGAGCCCCGCACCGCCCCTACGCCGTCCCCCTGATCGTCCTCCTGATCGTCCCCGGCCCGGGCCGCCACCCGGGCCGGGGATCCTCCCCGTCCGCACACCGCTCCGCCCGGAACACCACCACAGCAGGAAGAACTGCAATGAACGACCAGCCCGCCCTGAACCGCCGCCGCTTCCTGCGCAGTTCCGCAGCCACCTCGGTCGGCCTGCTCACCGCGCCCACCGCCCTGAGCCTGCTGACCGCCCCGCAGCAGGCCGCCGCCGCGCCCGCCGGCCCCGCCCCGGGCGCCGCCTTCGTCGACTCCTACGCGACCAACACGATGGCCGACCTCACCCCGGAGGGGAACGCGGCCGTACGCATCCTCACCGGGATGAACCGGATCTGGCACACCGGCGCGTCCTGGAACGACGGTTCGCCGATCATGGCCGACGTGCTGCGCGCCAACGTGCGCTACTGCGTGGAGGTCACCACCCGGCGCACCGCGGCGCAGGCCAAGGAGGCGTTCCGCTACGACCGCCAGCACCAGGGCTACGCCGTCATCGCCGGCCTCGGCCCGCTCGCCGACCTGTACCGCACGGGTGCCCGGGCCGTCACCTCGATCACCACGGCGCCCGACTCGACCCCGCCCGCGAAGATCGACGACGCCGTCCCCGCCGGCGCGCCCGCCGGGTCCGAGATCGGCCCCGGGGCCGTCGACTCGGAGCTGGGCCAGGTGGTCACCCTGGTCAACACGCTGCGCGGACCGTACGCCTCCGGCAACCCCGCCAAGTACGCCTACCGCTACCCGCGTCCCTGGCGGATGAACGAGGACAGCGCGGTGGTCGACACCGGCACCACCGACGCCCTCGGCTACCCGGTGTACGAGTCCGAGGTGGTCGTCGCCCCGCAGCTGCTCCGTCAGCGCGGCAGCTCCCCGGTCGACGACGGCGGCTTCGTGAGCGGTCACACCAACGCCTTCCACCTGTCCGCGCTGGCCCTCGCCTACGCGGTGCCCGAGCGCTTCCAGGAGCTGGTCACCCGGGCGTTCGAGCTCAGCCACACCCGGATCACGTCCGGGATGCACTCCCCGCTCGACGTGATCGGCGGCCGGACGCTCGCCACCGCGCTCGCCGCCGCCACCCTCGCCGACCCGCGCAACGCCGCCCTCAAGGCCGCCGCCCGCAACCAGGCCGCCGCGTACTTCCGGGCGAGGACCGGCAGCACCGCCGACACCCTCTACGCCTACGCCCACCGGGCCGACCAGGCCGAGGACCCGTACGCCGACCGCGACGCCAACGCCGAGCAGGTCACGCCGAAGCTGACGTACGTCCTGCGCCGCGGCGGCCGGGACGTCCCGATGACCGTGCCCAAGGGCGCCGAGGTGCTGCTGGAGACCCGCCTGCCCTACCTCGACGCCGCCCAGCGCCGCGAGGTGCTGCGCTCCACCGCCCTGCCCTCCGGCTACGTCCTGCTGGACGGTCCGGAGCTGTGGGGCAGGCTCAACCTGTTCGCCGCGGCCGACGGCTACGGCTCGTTCGAGCGGGACGTGACGGTCGAACTGAACGCCGCCGACGGCGGGTTCTCCGCGGCCGACGCCTGGTGCAACGACATCGCCGGCCCGGGCGGCCTCACCAAGCGCGGCACCGGGACGCTGACCCTGACCGGCACCAACCGCTACACCGGTGCCACCGTGGTGGCGGGCGGTGTCCTGGTGGCCGGCTCCCGGGACGCCCTCGGGCGCGGCGACGTCCAGGTGTGCGGCGGCACCCTGCGGGTGGACGCCGAGCAGGGTGCCGTCCGGGTGCACGGCAACCTCCTCCAGTCGGCCGGGGCGAGCCTGGAGCTGAAGCTCCAGCACTGCCACTCCCCGGCGCTGACGGTGGGGGGCCGGGTGACGCTCGGTCGGAACACCGGGCTCGCCCTGCAGCTGGCGGACACCGTCGAGCCGGACGACGAGTTGGTGCTGCCGGTGCTCAACGGGCGTACGCTGCAAGGCGAGTTCAGCAGCGTCACCGTCGACGTGGACGGGTACGAGGTGACGCCGCTGTACACCCACGACGGCCTCTCGGTGCGACTGACCCGCTGCTGAACGGGCCACCCACTGCTGAACGGGCCGTGCGTTCCCGAGGCCGAGGAGAGGCGACACCCATGACCGTGGCCGCGACCAACTGGGCCGGGAACATCGCGTTCCGGGCCGAACGGTTCCACGAGCCCCGCACCGTCGACGAGTTGCGGCGGATCGTCGCGGACAGCCGGTCCGTGCGGGTGCTCGGCACCGGGCACTCGTTCAACGCGATCGCCGACACCACGGGCGACTTGGTGTCCGTGGCCGGCCTGCCCCGGGTGGTCGAGCCGGACGGACGGGCCGGCACGGTCAGGGTGAGCGCCGGGATGCGGTTCGGCGAGCTCGCCGCGGTGCTGGACCGGGCCGGGCTCGCGCTGCACAACCTCGGCTCGCTGCCGCACATCTCGGTCGCGGGCGCCTGCGCCACCGGGACGCACGGCTCGGGGGTCGGCAACGGCAGCCTCGCCACGGCGGTCCGAGCCGTCGAGCTGGTCACGGCCGACGGCGACCTGGTGACGGTCGACCGGGGCGCGGCGGACTTCCCCGGTGCGGTCGTCGCCCTGGGCGCCCTCGGAGTGGTCACCCGGCTGACCCTGGACGTGGTGCCGGCGTTCGAAGTCCGCCAGTGGGTCTACGAGGGCCTGTCGACGGCCGTGCTGCGGGAACGCTTCGACGAGATCCTGGCGGCGGCGTACAGCGTCAGCCTGTTCACGGGCTGGCGGACGGACCGGATCGATCAGGTCTGGCTCAAGCGGCGGGGCGGCCCGGACGCCCCCGGGACCTGGCTCGGTGCGGTGCTCGCCGACGGTCCGCGCCACCCCGTGCCGGGGTGTCCGCCCGAACCCTGCACGCGGCAGCTGGGTGTGCCGGGCCGGTGGCACGAGCGGCTCCCGCACTTCCGGCTGGACTTCACCCCGAGCAGCGGCGACGAGCTCCAGTCGGAGTACTTCGTCGCCCGTGCCGACGCCGTCGCCGCGTTCGACGCGCTGGACGCCGTCCGGGAGCGGATCGCGCCGGCGCTGCAGATCAGTGAGATCCGCACGGTGGCAGCGGACGCCTTGTGGCTCAGCCCCGCCTACCGGCGCGACTGCGTGGCCTTCCACTTCACCTGGCACCCCGATGCGGCGGCCGTGGCGGACGCGGTCGGGGTGGTCGAGCAGGCCCTGTCCGCGTTCGCCGCCCGGCCGCACTGGGGGAAGGTCTTCACCATGGCGCCCGAGGCGATCCGGGCGTCGTACCCGCGCTGGGAGGACTTCCGCCGGCTGCTGGGCGAGTTCGACCCGGCGGGTACGTTCCGCAACGAGTTCGTCGCCCGCCACTTCGGCGCCGGGTAGCGCCTGCGGAGCACCCCGGTCCCTCCCCTTGTCTCCTGTTAGCGCTAACATTGTCCTGGACGGTTCAACTACCGGATTCGGGGCGCAGGCGCTGCGCCGCCGCGACCCCGTGCTCCTCCAGGCCGCGGTTCCTGGTCTCCGGAGCGGAGCACCGGGGTGGTCACCAGCCCGAGCACACCGGCTGCGACGAACAGCCACAGCGCCGGTGAACTCCCAGGACAGGAAGCCCGAACTCCCATGCCGCAGAAGACCGGTGCCGTCGTCACCACGCTCCACGCCACCATCGCCCCGGGCGAGGCGGTCCGCGGGGGCAGTGAGCGGGTCTACCGCAGGCTCGTCGTCGCGCCGGGGGAGCCCCACCTCGTGCGGGACGATCTGACCGGGCACCGGCCGGAAGCGCCGGAATCCCTGTTGCGCTTCGTGCATGTCACCGACCACCAGCTGGCCGACCTCGCCTCGCCGGGCCGGATCGACTTCGTCCAGCGGTTCGCCGACCGGCCGGGATGGGCCGGGATGGTGCCGGCGTACCGTCCGCAGGAGATCGTCTCCGCCCACGCGTTCGAGGCGATGGCCCGCACCGTGGCCGGGCTGGCGGCGGACCCGGGGGCGCCCGTCCGCTTCGTGCTCAGCACCGGGGACAACACCGACAACGCCCAACTCAACGAAGTGCGCGGCTTCCTGGCGCTGATGAACGGCGGTGGCACCGTCGACCCGACCCTCGGCGCCGCCGACAGCGGGGACAGTGCGGCGATCCCCTCGTACGCGGTGTCCGGCGACTACTACAACCCGGAGCCGCGGTCGCGGGACCGGTACAAGCGCCGGTACGGCTTCCCCGACCGGCCAGGTCTGTTGGCGGCGGCGGCCGTGCCGTTCCGCGCCCAGGGCTTCGGCGTCGACTGGCTGGCCTGCATCGGCAACCACGACTGCCTGGCCCAGGGGCGGGCACCGGTCACCCCGGAGTTCCAGGGCCTGCTCACCGGCGGCGAGCGGCCGGTCGCCGTACCCGCGGAGCTGCCCCGGGAGCCGGGCGACGCGTACCTGGCGGATCCCACGGTGCTGGCGGGCGGGACGGCCAGGTGGATCGAGCCGCGGGCGGACCGGCGCCTGATCAGCAAGGCCGAGTACATCCGGGCGCACCTGGACAGCCCGGGTACACCCCGCGGGCACGGGTTCAGCGAGGCCGACCTCGCCGAGGGCCGGGGGTACTACTGCTACGACGAGATCCCCGGCGTGCGGGTGATCGTCCTCGACTCCACCAACCCGGCCGGCCACGTCACCGGCAGCATCGGGCGGCGTCAGCGGGACTGGCTGGAGCAGCGCCTGGTCGAGGTGCACTCCGGCTACCGGGACGCGGCCGGGGCCGAGGTCCGCACGGACCACCGGGACCGGGTGGTCGTCCTCGCCTCGCACCACGGGCCGGAGATGTTCGACAACACCGTCGAGCGGCCGGACGAGGCTGCGCGGCCCGACGCGGACCTGCCCCGGGTGCTGGGGGAGGAGGTCGAGGCGCTGCTGCACCGCTTCGGCAACGTGGTGCTCTGGCTGGCCGGGCACCAGCACCTCAACTCGGTCACCCCGAAGGGGCGTCCCGGCGGTGGCGGCTTCTGGCATGTCATCACCTCGGGGCTGTGCGAGTGGCCGTCCCAGGCGCGGCTGCTCGAACTCCTCGTGGGTGCGGACACCCTGGTGATCCGCTCCACGATGATCGACCACGCCGCGCCGCTGAGGCCGGGTGCCGACCTCGGCTTCTGGGACCTGGCCGCCGTCCACCGGGAGTTGAGCGCCAACGAGCCGACCAGGGTCGGCGGTCCGGACTCCGCGGGCACCGTTCTGGACCGGAACGTCGATCTCCTCGTCCCGATCGGCCCCGCCCTCGCCGCTGCCCTGCGGGCCTGCCCGGACGGGCGCTGATCAGCGCGTTTCCCTGGGGCGCGCCGCAGTCCTACGATACGCCCAGCGATTGTGAGCGATCACATGTCGGACGTCCCTGCCGGGAAGCGTCGATGATCGGGAGACAGGTCCAGCGACTCAGTGCCCGAGCAATCAAGCGACGAGGCCGCCGGAAGGGCGAGCACCGCGCCTGAAGACGGGGAACCCCCAGCCGATACGGCACCTGGGGGTTCCCTCCTCCCGTGGTGGTGGGTGCCGGTCAGCGGCGCTGGAGGGTCAGCAGGCCGGGCCGCCAGGGCAGCTGGTCGTAGGGGCCGCCCGCACCGGGGTTCTTGCCCTGGTAGAGGAACTGGAGGTTGCAGGGGTCGATGGTCATGGTCTGGTCGGGGTTGTTGCGCACCAGGTCGCCGTGGCTGATGTCGTTGGTCCAGTTGGCGCCGCTGTTGGCCTTGCCCGCGAAGGGGTTGCCCTCGCTGGCGGCCTGCGGGGTCCAGGAGCCGTTGAGGCTGGTGGCGGTGAAGGAGCGGAAGTAGCGTCCGGCGCTGCCCTGGGCCTCGACGATCATGAGGTACTGGTTCTGGCCCTGGACCTTGTAGACCTGCACCGCCTCGAAGAGGTTCTGGGGGGTGTCGCTCATGACGGTGGTGTAGGAGGAGCCGAAGTTGCCGGGGAAGTTGCCGATCGGCATGCTGGCCCGGTAGATGCTGCCGTTGTCACCGGCGAAGAACAGGTACATGTTCTGGCCGTCGGCGATCAGGGTCTGGTCGATCGGGCCGGTGCCGGAGCCCGGGATGCTGCCGGTGAACAGCGGCTGGGGTGCGGACCAGCCGTTGGGGTTGGTCGGGTCGTTCGAGGTGCGGTAGAGGAAGGGCCACTGGCCCCACTGGTAGGCCAGGACCCAGATGTTCTTGGGCGCGAAGTAGAACAGGGTGGGGGCCACCGCGGCCTGGTTCATGCCGGTCTGGCCGGTCGAGGCCATGTCCGACCAGTTGGTGAAGGGCGTGAACGTCATCGAGCCGTACGAGGAGCCGTTCACGTTCGACGCGTAGACCAGGTGCTTGCCGTTGTAGACGACGTTGGTGAAGTCCTTCACCGAGGCCCACCCGTGCGCCGGCTGGGCCAACGCGCCGGTCGAGGACCAGCGGTAGCTCGACGGCAGGGCGCAGCTGCCGCCGTTGCCGCCGCCCGGCGGGGTGGGTGACCCGGACAGGCCGGTCCAGGTCTGGTTGGCGTCGTCGTTGCACGGCCAGATCTCCACCGAAGTGCCGTTGGCGGTGCCGGCGCCCGTGACGTCCAGGCACAGCCCGGACTCCACGCCGACCACAGTGCCGTCGGAGTTGACCTGCCACTGCTGGTTCGCGCCGCCGCTGCAGCTCCAGATCTGCACCCGGGTGCCGGCCGCGGTGGCGTGGCCCGGTACGTCCAGGCACTTGTCGCCGTAGACCGTCAGCTGGTTGCCGGACGTCGACGTCCACTGCTGGTTCGCGCCGTTGGAGCAGTCGTAGATCTGGAGGGCGGCGCCGTCGCTCCGGGCGGCGTTCTGCACGTCGAGGCACCGGCCGGAACCGGTCCCGCGCAGGGCGCTGCTGGTGGCGGTCTGCGCCGTGCCGGTGGCCTGGGCCGTGGTGGTGGCGCCGAGCATGGCCGCGAGCGCGGCCACGGCCGCGAGCAGGGCGGTGAGCACCGTGGGCAGCTGCCCGCGGCTGGTCGTCCGTTGACGCATGGGAACTCCTTCATGACCGGATGGAGCCGTCGGATGGGTTGTGAGCGCTCACATGAGGCGCCCGCAGGGGCGGCTCGTGCCCTGCGGATCGGCTCAGCCGAAGTTCCAGTGCTGGTTGGCGCCACCGTTGGAGTCCCAGACCTGGACGGCAGTGCCGTTTCCGGTCTGGCCGCCGGGGATCTCCAGGGCCTTGCCGCTGGCGACGTTGGTCAGGGTGTAGGAGCCGTCGTCGTTCCGGGTGGCCCGCCAGTGCTGGTTGGCGGCGCCGCTGGAGTCCCAGACCTGCGTCCGCGTCCCGTTGCTCAGCTGGTTGTTCGGCTCGTCCAGGGCCTTGCCGCTGGCGACGTTGGTCAGCGTGTAGGAGCCGTCGTCGTTCTGATCGGCCCGCCACTGCTGGTTGGCGCCGCCGCCGCCGTCCCAGACCTGGAGCTGGGTGCCGTTGCCGTTCTGCCCGGCGGGCTCGTCGAGGACGCGGCCGGCCGCCGCGTCGGCGAGCGTGTGGACGGAGCCGGAGGTGATGCCCCCGCCCGGCGTGCCACCGCCACCGCCGCCGCCACCGCCGGGGGAGGTGCCCACCGTGATGTCGGAGCGGCCGCTGCTCTGGTAGCCCTCGGTGGCCAGGATCTCGTAGTTCATGGTGCCGAGGTTCATGCCGGACCTGGACCACGCGTCGAAGTGGTTGCCGACGGTGATGGTGCCGCCCGTCCGCCCGCCCCGGCGGACGCTCCAGTACTGGTTGAAGGTCCTGATGCCCTCGATCGAGGGGGCGTTGTACCGCGTGGTCTCGTAGATGTCGTAGGTGCCGCCGTCGCTGGTGACGGTGCCCTTGTAGGTGCCGCTGGGGCGGTAGGAGCCGTAGTTGTCGACGATGTAGTACTCGACGAGCGGGTTGGTGCTCCAACCGTAGAGCGACAGGTAGGCGTTGCCGTTGGTGCTCCAGGTGCCCGAGTAGCTCACCGGGTTGCGCGAGCCGGTGCTCCAGCCCTTGCCGGCGACGAAGTTGCCGGCGTTGCTCCAGGAGGTGCCGTAGTGACCGCCGCCGTTCAGCGACATCGAGACCGCGCCGCTGCCCTCGGTCCAGAAGGAGTAGAAGTACCCGCCGTCGTTGCCGGTCTGATTGGTGGTCACAGTCGCGGCGTCGGCGGTGCCGGGCAGGATCAGGACGACCGCGAGGGCCGGCCCGAGGAGGTGTGCCCTGCCGGCGAGCCGCCGGAGGCGGCCGGCTGTGCGGCTCTTGGGGTGGGGGGAGTTCACGGGGGGTGATCCGTCCTGCCGATGGGTGGGAGGGGGTTGCGACCCCGCGCCACCGGTGACCGCGAACGGACGGGTGGGCCGAACGGCACCGACGGGCGGCGCAGGGCAGCAGACGTACCGGCAACGTCACTCCAGGCGGAGCAAGTTGACGATCCGTGACCCGGATCCGGATCCGGGTCACGGAAGTTCGTACGTGTCGACGGCGACAGTGTTGGCCTGCACTCGACAAGGTGTCAACTCTTGCGGAGCATGCAGCGAAAGTATCGGCCGCGGCCCGGCCCTACCCCCTCCCGAGAAGAGGCTGGTCAGGCGCTCGACGTCCGATGCGGCCGAAGGGATCCCGTCGGCCTCTGCCAAGGGAAGGCCGTAAATTTCACGAGCGGATCTTTCGAAAGTTTTCCCGAGCTGCGCTTCGAGACCTGCCGCTACAGCTCCGTGGTGCTGACCGGCTCCGGCCCACTGCTGCAGGCCCTGGCCAACTCCCAGCTGCGCGCCGGTGTGCACACCGTCCCGTTCGCGCCGTTCGGTGAGTCGCCGTTCGACCGTGACCGCGTCGCGGAGCACCTGGACGCCTCCCGGGAGCAGGGCCCGGAGCAGCGGGTCGTCCACCTGGACGCCGACGCCGAGCAGCTCGACCAGGTGGCCGCCGACGCCACCATGGTGCTGCACGTCGCCGACCGCCCCATGATCGACCGTTCCCGCCGGCTCCCCGCGGCTGCGGCCGCCGCCGGTGCGTCGTCCGCCAAGGCGGTCGTGGTGGGCGAAGAGGCCTGGGTCGGCCCGGTGATCGGCGGGAACGACGATCCCACCAGACTCCCGTCCGGTGACGGCGCCCGGCAGTGCCGTCGTGTCACCGGCCCGGGATGACGAAAGTCATCCCTGCTCACCGGGGGATCCCCGGGAGGAGGGATCGGGGGTGCTCGCACTATAGCGGTGGCACGTGAACCGACAAGGGGCCGACGATCACGGATTCCGGCCGCCCGGTGCGGCGGATTCAGCCGGACGCCCGGACGACCAGCCGGGTGGGGAGCACCACCGACTCGCCGTGCTCCGGGTTGCCCAGCAGCAACTCCAGGGCGCGGGAGCCGAGTTCCTCCACCGGCTGGCGGACGGTGGTCAGGCCCGGGCGGCACCGCGCCGCGACGGGGGCGTCGTCGAAGCCGATCAGCGCCACGTCCTCGGGCACCCGCAGGCCGTGCCGGCGCAAGGTCCGCAGGGCTCCCGCGGCCATCTGGTCGGAGGCGGCGAACACCGCGTTCAGCTCGGGGCGTTGGTCCAGCAGCCACTGCATCGCGTGCTCGCCGGAGGCGCCGCCGAAGTCGCCGTACGCCACGGCGGGCCGGGCCGCGGCCAGCGCGGCCACCGCCTGGTGGTAGCCGGCCAGCCGGTCCGCGCCGGCGGCGGTGTCCGGCGGCCCGGCGATGGTGGCCACCGAGCGGCGTCCGGACGCGTACAGCCGGCGCACCGCCTCCTTGGCACCGGCGAGGTTGTCCGCGTCCACGAACGCCACCGTGCCCGGCTCCGGCGGCCGGCCCAGCGACACCACGGGGACCCGGGCCGCGTGCAGCAGCCGGATCAGCGCGGTGTCCCCCCAGCAGCCGACCAGCAGCACGCCGTCGACGTGGCCGCCGCACAGGTAGCGCACCAGCGGCGGCCGCCGGGAGCGCCTGGGCACCGTGAAGACGGCCAACTCCCGTTCCGCGCCCGGCAAGGAGCGCCGCAGCCCGGCCAGCAGCCGGACCGGGAAGGCGTCCGCGTGGTACTGCAGCGGATCGGCGAAGACCACGACGGCCACCACGCCCGTCCCGCGGGTGCTGGGCGCCCGCCGACGGACGTACGCCAACTCGTTCGCCGCCTGTTCGACCCGGGCCGCCACGTCGGTGGAGACCCGGGCGGAACGGTTCAGCACCCGGGAGGCGGTCGCGATGGAGACACCGGCCCGGAGGGCGACCTCGGCCAGGGTCGGGGCGGGGTCGTTGCTGGTGTCGTTGGTGGGTTCGTTGCTGGGGAGGGGTGGGGACATGGGGGCCGTCCTGGATCGAGGTTCGACACGGGAACCGCACCCCGAACCGATCGTGCGTCGGCCCACCCACCGCTGTCAGCTTCGCCGGTCGCAGGACCGGCGTCAAGGGACCGGACGCGCTCACGCACCCGGGTCGGGCAGCGCGTTCCGGCGGATCACCTCCGCGTACCAGCGGGCGCTGTCCTTGGCGGTCCGGGCCTGGGTGGCGTAGTCCACGTGGTACAGGCCGAACCGCTTGCCGTAGCCGTACGCCCACTCGAAGTTGTCCATCAGCGACCAGAGGAAGTAGCCCCGCACGTCCGCGCCGGCGGCGATCGCCCGGCGGACGGCGTCGAGGTGTCCGCGCAGGTAGTCGACGCGCTGCGGGTCGTGCACCGCGCCCTCCGGTGTCACCCGGTCGTCGAAGGCGGCGCCGTTCTCGGTGACCATCAGCGGCAGCCCGGGGTGTTCGCGGTGCAGGCGCAGCAGCAGGTCGGTCAGGCCGGTCGGGTCGATCGGCCAGCCCATGGCGGTGCGCTCGCCGGGTGCGCGGTGGAAGAGCACGTCCGCGCAGCCGGCGAAGGGGGACTGGGCGCCGTCGCCGTGGCCCGCGTCGCTCGCGGCCGCGGCGCTCGGGGTCGCGGCGCTCGGGGTCGGTCCGCTCGGCAGGGCCGAGACCACTGTGGGGTTGTAGTAGTTGACGCCCAGCAGGTCGATCGGCCGGGCGGCGGCGGTCAGGTCGCCGTCGTGGATCAGCTCCGCCCAGTCGACCAGGTGTGCCGTGTCGACGAGCAGGTCGACGGGGTAGCCGCCGTTCAGCATCGGTCCGGTGAAGACGCGGTTGCCCACCGCGTCGATCCGCCGGGCGGCCTCGCGGTCCGCGGCGGACCCGGTGAGCGGCCGTACCTCGTGCAGGTTGAGCGACACGGCGATCCGCGCCGCCCGGGGCAGCGTCGCGCGCAGCGCCTCGACCGCGCGGCCGTGGCCGAGGTTGAGGTGGTGGGCCGCGCGCAGGGCGGCCGTCCAGTCGGCCCGGCCCGGGGCGTGCACCCCGGAGCCGTAGCCGAGGAAGGCCGAGCACCAGGGTTCGTTGAGGGTGGTCCAGAGGCCCACTCGGTCGCCGAGCGCGTCCGCCACCAGCGCGGCGTAGTCCGCGAACCGCTCCGCGGTGGTGCGGTTCGGCCAGCCCCCGAGGTCCTCCAGGTCCTGGGGGAGGTCCCAGTGGTAGAGCGTGACCGCGGGCTCGATGCCGTGCTCCAGCAGCTCGTCCACCAGCCGCCGGTAGAAGTCCAGGCCCCGTTCGACGGCCGGCCCGCGTCCGGTCGGCTGCACCCGGGGCCAGGACACCGAGAACCGGTAGGCGCCCAGACCCAGTTCGCTCATCAGCCGGACGTCCTGGCGGTAGCGGTGGTAGTGCTCGGTGGCGCGGTCGCCGGTGTCACCGCCGGCCGTCCGCCCCGGGGTGCGGCTGAAGGTGTCCCAGATCGAGGGGGTGCGGCCGCCCACGTCGACGGCCCCCTCGATCTGGTAGGCGGCCGTCGCGGCTCCCCAGAGGAAGTCCGCGGGGAAGGCCGGGGCGGCGGAGGTGGTGGCCCGGGTGGGCCCGGTCCGTGGGAGAGTCATGGCTGGCTGTCTCCTGTTCCAGTGAGGAGGATTGACGAATTGTCAGATGATGACTGGACGTCAGTTCTTGACGGCTCCCGCGGTGATGCCGCCGACGACCTGCCGGCCCAGCAGGGCGAACACCAGCAGCAGCGGCGCCGTCCCGAGCAGCGAGCCGGTGAGGATGACGGCCTGGTCGGAGTCGTACGAGCCGCCGCCGAGGCCGGCCAGCGCCACCTGGACGGTGGGATTGCTCTGGCTCAGCGCGATCATCGGCCAGAAGAAGTCGTTCCAGGACTGCACGAAGACCAGCATGCCGAGTACGGCCATCCCGGGCCGGGCGATCGGCAGCACGACGCTCCACAGGATCCGCAGGCTGCTGGCGCCGTCCATCCGGGCCGCCTCGACCAGGTCGATCGGCAGCGCCTCGGCCAGGAACTGCCGCATGAAGAACACCCCGAACGCGGCGACCAGATTGGGCAGGACCACCGACTGGAGCTGGTCGGTCCAGTGCAGTTTCGCCATGATCTGGTAGAGCGGGATCACGCTCAGCTGGGCGGGTACGGCCATGGTCGCCACCACCAGGCTCAGCAGGAGCTTGCGGCCCCGGAACGGCAGCTTGGCGAAGGCGAAGCCCGCCAGGGTCGCGAACAGCACCGTGCTGGCGGTGACGCAGCCGGCCACCACCGTCGAGTTGAGCAGCGCCCGGCCCATGTGGACCTCGTTCCAGGCGATGTCGAGGTTGTGCCACAGGCTCCCGCCGGGCAGCAGCGGGGGCGGGGTGCGGGCGATCCGGCTGCCGGAGGTCGAGGCGCCGACCAGGGTCCAGTACAGCGGGAAGAGGGACAGCACGGCGACGACGATCAGCACCGCGTAGGTGAACGGTCCGGCCCCGGTGAGGCCCCGTGCTCCCGCACGTCGTCCGGGTGTGGCGGCCATCGGTGCTCAACCCCCGTTCCGGGCGCGGCGGATGCGGACCAGGGCGAGGTTGAGCGCGCCGATGGCCAGCAGGATCAACAGCATCGTCCAGGCCACGGCGGCGGCTCGGCCGAGGTGGAAGGCGTACCAGCCCTGGTCGTACAGGTACAGCCCCAGGGTCTGGTACTGGTGGGCCGAGCCGCCGCTGTGGCCGGTCGCGCCGCCGCCGAACAGCAGTGGCTCGCCGAAGAGTTGGGTGGCCCCGATGCCGGAGACCACGAGGGTGAACAGGATGGTGGGCCGGATGGACGGCACCGTGACGTGCCGGAACTGCTGCCACCGGTTGGCGCCGTCGAGCGCCGCCGCCTCGTACAGGTCGTGCGGGACGGCCTGCATGGCGGCGAGGTAGATCAGGGCGTTGTAGCCGGTCCAGCGCCAGGTGACGATCGTGGAGACGGCGATCTGGGAACTCCAGGTGCCGCCCTCCCAGTCGACGTGACCCAGGCCCAGGTGGCCCAGCAGCCAGTTGATCATGCCGTAGTCGCGCCCGAACAGCAGCGTGAACACCAGGGTGGCCGCGGCGATCGAGGTCGCATAGGGGGCGAGCATCGCGATCCGGAAGAAACCCCGGCCGCGCAGGCGGTAGTTGAGCAGGTGCGCCAGGCCGAGGGCCATCAGCAGCTGGGGCACGGTGGACAGCAGACCGATGGTGACGGTGTTGCGCAGGGCGTTGCGGAACAGGTCGTCGTGGAACAGCCGGGTGTAGTTGTCGAAGCCGCGCCACTGCATCTGGTCGGAGGTCTGGAGGTCCACGCTGTGCAGCGACACCCAGCCGGTGTAGACCAGCGGGAACAGGCCGAAGGCCACGAAGCAGACGAAGAACGGCGCGACGTACAGGTAGGGCGAGGCCTTGAGGTCCCAACGGTAGAGCCGGGTGCGCCAGGGATCGGGTGGCGGGGGAGCGGGGCGTGGCCTGCCCTGTGCGGTGGCGGCCGGGACGGTCTTGTCGAGCATGGCGGTGTCCTCTCCGGGAACCCCCGTCCCGGCCGGTGGGGCCGGGACGGGCGAACGGCTGGCCGTCAGTCGCTGACCTTGTCGTCGATCTCCTTGACCGCGTTGCTCCACGCCTTGGCGGGGTCGCTCTGGTGCTGCTCGATGCTGAGCAGGGCGCCGTTGGTGAGGGTGTCCTTGACCAGGCCGTCCCACTCGCCGATCACGGTCGGCTGGACGGACTGCGCGGTGGCGGCGTAGATCTGGCCGGTGGGCGTGTCGCCGAAGAAGTCGAGCTTGGCGTTCTGCACCTCCGACCGGCCCAGCGCCTTGACGTTGGACGGCAGGTTGCCGACCGTGGTGAAGACCTTGGCCTGCTGCGCGGGCGCGGTCAGCCAGGCGGCGAGCGCCGCGGCCTCCTTCTGGTGCTTGCCGGCCTTCGGCACGGAGAGGAAGGAGCCGCCCCAGTTGCCGGCGGCCGGGGCGGTGGCGATGTCCCACTTGCCCTTGTTGGCGGGCCCGGACTTGTCGGCGACGATGGCCGTCATCCAGGACGGGCAGGCCACCGTGGCGAACTTGGAGTTGGCGAACGCCTGGAACCACGGTGTGTCGAACTGCTTGAGGCCGGCGCTGATCCCGGCCGAGATCGCGCCGGTCGACAGGGTCCAGGCACTCTTGACGGTGGGGTTGTCCTTGTAGTTCAGCTTCCCGCTGCTGTCGACGTACTGCGTGGTGCTGGAGGACACCACGGCGTTGAACAGGCCGCCGGCGGAGTCGAGGAAGAAGGTGCCGGCGGGCGCCTTGGCCTGGTACTGCTTGCCAACCTCGACGAACTTGGCCCAGTCGCCCTGCCAGAGCTTGGCCACCTGCTCGCGGTCGGTGGGCAGCCCGGCCTGCTGGAAGAGGTCCTTGCGGTAGCAGATCGCCATCGGGCCGATGTCGGTGCCCAGCCCGATGGTGCTGCCGTCCGAGGCGGTGGCCTGCTGCGACTTCCACGGCAGGAAGGCCGACTTGTCGACGCCGTCGGCCTTGCCGAGGTCGACGAACTTGGCGGCCTGCTTCTTCACCACCTGGGCGATCCGGCCGACCTCGACCGCCTGGATGTCGTCCAGACCGCTGCCGGAGGCGAGGTGGGTCTGCAGGGCGGGGTAGTAGTCGGTCTCCTGCTGGACGGTGTGCTCCACGATGGTGATGTCGGGGTGTTCCTTCATGTAGGCGTCGAAGAGGCCGGACTCCTTGTAGCCGAAGGTGCCGTAGTCGCCGACGGTCAGGGTGATCCTGCCGCTGGAGGCCGCGTCGGTGGTGGAGCCGGAGCTGTCGCAGCCGGCGACCAGCAGGGCGCACAGGGCTGCGATGGCGGCGGCTCTGCCGCCGTGGGTGGTGCCGGGGTTCCGCATGGCCGAATCTCCTTGTCCAGGGTGGTCCGTGGCAGCGGCGCGCGACTGGCGGCCGGTGGTGCTCGGAACTGGGTGGAGCATGGGTGGGAGCGCTCCCACTGCGATGTGGGAAGATTGCTTCGCCGCGCGAGGCGTGTCAAGGGCGTGCATCGGCTCCGTTACCGGACCGTGTCGTCCGGCCGCCCTCGGCGCGGTTGCCGCACCCGCCGTCGTCCACCGTCAGTCCGCCGTCCGCCGTCCGCCGTCCGCCGTCCGCCGTCCGTCCGTCCGGGAGAACGATCATGAGTCGAGCCGCGCAGCAGCAGCCCGCTGCCCGCCCCACCCTGGAGGCGGTGGCAGCGCGGGCCGGAGTGGGCCGGGGCACGGTGTCCCGGGTCGTCAACGGCTCGCCCAAGGTGAGCGCCAAGGCCCGCGAGGCCGTCGAGCAGGCCATCGCGGAACTCGGCTACGTCCCCAACCAGGCGGCGCGCTCCCTGGTCACCTCCCGGACCGACGCGGTCGCGCTGGTCATCCCGGAGAGCGTCGCGAAACTGAGCTCGGAACCCTACTTCTCCGACATCATCACCGGGGTCTCGGCTGAACTCGCCGAGTCCGACCTGCAGTTGCTGCTGGTGCTGGTGCGCGACGAACGCGAGCGGGAGCGGCTGACCCGCTACCTCACCGCCCGCCGGGTGGACGGCGTCCTGCTGGTCTCGGTGCACGAGGACGATCCGCTCCCCGAGCTGCTGGAGCGGCTCGAACTCCCCGCCGTACTGGGCGGTCGCCGCTCGGTGGAGGAGTCGCTGAGCTATGTGCACGCCGACAACGCGGGCGGCGCGCGAGCGGCCGTCCGGCACCTGCTGGCCAGGGGCCGGACGGCCGTCGGGACCATCACCGGGCCGCTCGACATGGAGGGCGCCGCGGAGCGCCTGGCCGGGTACCGCCGGGCGCTCGCCGAGGCCGGGATCCCGGCCGACGAAGAGCTCATCGTGCACGGGGACTTCACCGAGCGCGGCGGGCGCGAGGGCATGCGGGAACTGCTCGCTCGCCGGCCCGGCCTGGACGCGGTGTTCTGCGCCTCGGACCTGACGGCGGCGGGCGCGCTCCAGGCGCTGCGGGAGGCGGGCCGACGGGTGCCGCAGGACGTCGCGGTGATCGGGTTCGACGACTCCGTGGTGGCCCGGCACACCGAGCCGCCGCTCACCAGCGTGCGTCAACCGACCGAGGAGATGGGCAGGTTGATGGTTCGGCTGCTGCTCAAGGAGATCGCCCAGCCGGGCCGGTTCCGCCGGCAGACGGTGCTGCCGACGGAACTGGTGGTGCGGGACTCGGCCTGACCGGGGTCGGGCCACGGTCAGGCCCGGCGGTCCTACCCGTCGGCCAGGTGGGCGCGGTAGCCCGCGCCGAAGGCCGTCGGCGTGCCGTCGTAGGCGCTGATCAGCGCCGGGCCGCTGCTGCAGTCCCAGGTGTTCCAGGCCCAGGCGAGGTAGGAGACGCCGTGCCGGTCCAGCCAGGGCAGCAGGGTGTCCAGGTAGCCGTGCGCGCAGTCGCTCTCGCCCAATTCGCCGGTCACGATGGGTACTTGGGCGGCGAGCGGGGCGATCTGGGCGTCCCAGCAGGAACTGGTGCTGCAGGCGTTGAAGTTGTACGAGTGCCAGGAGGCGGCCAGGTTGTGCAGGGGGTCGGTCGGCCGGTAGGAAGCCCACTGCGTGAGGTCGTTGGCGTACTCCAGGCCGCCCAGCATGAGGACGTTGTCCGCGCCGGTCGAGCGCACCGCATCGACCATCGCCTGCATCCCGGCGACCTGGAAGCCGATGCCGGGGCAGCTGCCGCCGTCCCGCCAGCAGGCCCAGCCGCTGGCCTCGCTCCCGGTGGCGCGGGACGGGTACGGCTCGTTGAACAGGTCGAAGACGGTCGCGTCGTCGCCCTTGAAGGTCTGTGCCACCGAGGTCCAGAACGGGAGCGCGCCGGCGGCGTCCGGCATGGGCTTCTGGCAGGTGGCGTTGGGGTCGGAGCAGCCGGCCGACGGTCCGGTGTAGGCCCCGTCCGTCCAGTGCAGGTCCAGGACGGCCACCAGGCCGTTGCGGTGCAGCAGGTCGACGTAGCCGCGCACCGCGCTGATGTAGGCCGCACCGGCGTACGCGGGGTCGACGTTGGCGTGGCCCAGCCAGCAGTCCTCGTTGAGCGGCACCCGGACGGCGTTGATCCGCCAGGACTTCATCGCGGTGACGGAGGTCTGGTCGGCCGGGCCGTCGAAGAAGCCGTGGCCCTGGACGCACATGAACTCGGCCCCGGAGCGGTTCACCCCGTGCAGGGTGATCGGCGTGCCGTCGGCCGTCGCCAGCGTGCTGCCCGAGACGTGCACGGCGGGGGCGGGCCCGTTCGGCGGCGGCGTGGACGGTGGCGTGGTGGGCGGTGGACTGGTCGGGGGCGACGGGCTCGACTGCGGCCCGCAGGGGGTGCCGTTGACGGTGAAGGCGGTGGGGGCGGTGTTGGTGGCGGTGTAGGAGAAGTTGGCGCTGGTGGTGTAGGTGGCGCCGGGGTTGAGGGTGGGGGCGTAGTCGGGGTTGGTGACGGTGACGGTGTGTCCGGTCTGGGTCCAGACGCCGTTCCAGCCGTTCTGGAGGGTCTGGTTGCCGGTGTAGGTGTAGCCGAGGGTCCAGCCGTTGATCGGCGCGGTGCCGGTGTCGGTGAGGGTGAGGTTGGCGGTGAAGCCGCTGCCCCAGTCGTTGCCGACGGCGTAACTCACACTGCAGGAGATGCCTGTGGTGGGGGCCGCCGAGGCGCTGAGGGGGAGCACGGCCAGTGCCGCGCACGCGGCGGTGGCGGCTGCTGCGAGCGCGGCGGTGCGGGCGGGGACGGGGCGGGTCGTGGCGGTGCGGGGTGGGACGCTACGGGGCATGCCGAGTTCCTCGGGGGGTGGGGGCCGGGGCCGCCACGGTGCGGCCCCGGCCGGGGAGGTAGGCCGACGGTGCGGGTCAGCTCGCGGTGCAGGTCAGCGACGGGGCGGTGTTGCCGCCCGAGTAGGTCGCCTGGAAGCCGAAGCTGGTGGTGGCGTTCGGCGCCAGCGCGCCGTTGTAGCCCTGGCTGGCGGCCGTCACGGCGGCGCCGCTCTGGGCGGTGGTGGCGTTCCAGCTGTTGGTGATCTGCTGGTTGCCGCCCCAACTCCAGGTGACCGTCCAGGACTTGGTGGCCGTGGTGCCGGTGTTGGCGACCGTGACGCTGCCCGTGAAGCCGCTGCCCCAGTCGTTGCCGACCGTGTAGGCGGCGGAGCAGCCGCTGCTGGTGCCGCCGCCGCCCGGTGCCGCGGCGGTGGTGGCGGTCACCGCGGCGGAGGCGGGGGAGACGTTCCCGGCCGCGTCCTGGGCGGTGACGGTGTACTGGTAGGCGGTGGCGGCGGAGAGCCCGGTGTCGGTGTAGTTCGTGCCGGTCACGGTCGCGACCTTGGCGCCGTTGCGGTACACCGCGTAGCCGGTCACGCCGGCCGGGTCGGTGGAGGCCGTCCAGCTGAGCGAGACGCTGGTGCTGGTGGTGCCGGTGACGGTCAGCGCGCCCGGCGCGGTCGGGCCGGTGGGGGTGCCGGCGTCGCCGAACGCCGGGTAGGCGTTCTGTACCAGCTGGCGGAACTGGGCCGAGTACCACTGGCCCGCCGGGACGTTGGCGTCGGGCATGGAGTCGGTGGGGTAGGTGTTGCCGTTCCCGTCGGTCTGGGTGCCGTTCGGGTCGCAGTGCGGGTCGCCGTGCGGGTGGGTGGCGGACGGGTAGTCGCCGTCCGACTCGCCCGGCGGCTTGACCCACAGGAACGCGATGATCGGGCTGCCCGCGCCGTACGGCTCGGACTGCGGGCGGGCCCCGATGCCCGCGCCGACGATGTTGCACCAGTCGCCGCGGAAGGGCTTCCTGTCGACCCTGTTGGCCGCGACGTACGCGTCCACCGTACTGGGGCCGGAGTTGAGCGCGGTGGGCCGTCCGGGGCCGCCCCAGCCGTTGCGCGAGGTGTCGATCAGCATGCCGATGGTGCTCGGGAACCCGTTGGACACCAGGGTGGAGTACATCGCGGTGTTGTAGTGGTACTCGTCGAACACCGGGTTGTACTGGTAGAAGTTGGCCGACTTGAGCGGCTGCCCGCCGACGGTCAGGTCGGGGTTGCCCAGGAACGGCTCGCTCAGCGGCGTGGTGTTGGCGGTGTCGCTGACGAAGCCGTCGATGCTGGCGAACCCGGCGGTGGTGGCCTGGGCGACCTTGGCGTACTCCTTGCCCGCCGGGACCATGTTGGTGGACCAGCCGAGCCAGCCCGCGTGGCCGATGTCCAGGTAGTCGTACACGTTGGGGATCGCGTGCAGCTTGTTGAGCGTGTACTCGATGCCCGCTTCGTAGTACGGGGTGGCGGTGGCGCAGGCCGGCTTGGACTGGTTGGTCACCGCGTTGGGCAGGGAATCCGGCTCGATGACGGCCGCGACCCGGAGGCCCGCGTACTTCGGGTTGGCCAGGACGGCGGCGATCGGGTCGACGTACTGCGACTTGTACGTGGCCAACCCGGCTTCGGTGGCCGGGATTTCGCCGTTGGAGGCGATGGCGGCGCAGTCCCGGCCGGGCAGGTCGTAGATGACGACCTGGAAGACGACCGGCGTGCCTCCCGCCTGCTGCTGGGCGAGCGCGTGGTCCAGGTGGGCCTGGAGGCCGAGGCGGCCGCCGTCCCCGGCGATCGCGCCGATGTGGTCCATCCAGACGGCGGTGGGGTTGGCGGCGACCTGGGTCTCGAGCGCGCTCAGCGCGCCGCCGTCGGCAGTGGCCTGGGCTTTGACCTCGGCCGTGTAGTCGGGGTTGAGGTAGCCGGCGGCACCGGCGAAGGGGTTGGTGACGTGGGCGGCGGCCGCAGGGGCGGGGGCGGCCTGGGCGGGCGTGGCGGCTCCGATGTTCGGCAGCAGGCCGGTGGCGCCGAGCAGCGTGGCGGCCGCTGCCGTGCGCAGGCGACGCAGGACGGTAGGGGGCACGTCCGGGTCCTTTCGGATGGGTGGGGTTCCTGACGGGATCGCTCGGATCGGGTGGGAGCGCGCCCAAGTGGGGCGCGGCGATCCCCCGTTCACATGAAGCCAGGGCATGAGAAACGGCGTCAATAGACGCGGGAGCGCTCCCACGAGCCGCTGTAACTTACAGAACCCTGTTTCCGAAATATCATCGAAACATTCAACCGCGTATTGACGCGTCCCGTACACCGCGAGTTACCTAGCGGCGGGAGCGCAACCCACCACCGCGAAGCTCCCGTTCCCCCGAACCGATGGCGTTCCCCCGCACCGACGGCCCCACCACCGTCCCCACCCGTGCGCCACGACCCGCTGACCACGCGGGAGTTCACCCCCCACGAAGCGACTCTGGAGCTCGCCCATGCCTCTTCGAAGGATCCTGATCGGAATGCACCGCGCCTGGACCGCCGCCCTGGTCCTGGCGTTGGTGCTCGCGACCGGCGCGCTGGCCGCGACGACCCCGGCCGCGGCGGCCGGCGGCACCTTGAGGGCGGCCGCGGAAGCGAAAGGCCGCTACTTCGGCACCGCCATCGAGCGCGGCGACCTCGGCGTGGGCGGTGAGGTCGCCGTCGCCGGGGCGCAGTTCGACATGCTGACCCCGGCCAACGAGATGAAGTGGGACACCGCAGAGCCGTCCCGCGGCTCGTACGACTTCGGGCCGGGCGACCAGCTCGTGCAGTTCGCCAAGTCCAAGGGCATGCGGGTGCGCGGCCACAACCTGGTGTGGCAGAACCAGCTCCCGGGCTGGGTCTCCAACCTGCCGCAGGACCAGGTCCGCTCCGCGATGGAGTCGCACATCACTGCCGAGGCCGGCCACTACAAGGGCCAGCTCTACGCCTGGGACGTGATCAACGAGCCCTTCAACGGCGACGGCTCCTTCGTCCCGCACGTCTTCTACCGCGCGATGGGCGTCGACTACTTCGCCGACGCACTGCGCACCGCCCACGCCGCCGACCCGGGGGCGAAGCTCTACATCAACGACTACAACATCGAGGGCGTGAACGCGAAGAGCGACGCCCTCTACCGCCTGGCCCAGTCGCTGCTCGCCCAGGGGGTGCCGCTGGGCGGCATCGGTCTCGAAAGCCACTTCGTCCTCGGCCAGGTCCCCTCCGACCTCCAGGCCAACATGCAGCGGTTCGCGAACCTGGGCCTGGACGTGGCCGTCACCGAACTGGACGACCGGATCCAACTCCCGGCCTCCGGAGCGGCGTTGCAGCAGCAGGGCTCCGACTACACGGCCGTGGTCCGGGCCTGCCTGGCCGTTTCCCGCTGCGTGGGCGTGAGCCAGTGGGGCGTGGACGACGCCCACTCCTGGATCCCCGGGACCTTCCCCGGGACGGGCGCGGCCACCATGCACGACGGCAACGACCAGCCCAAGCCGGCCTTCTACGCGGCGCTCTCCGCCCTCGGCGGTTCGAGCACCCCGGGCGGCGGTGGCGGCGGCACCACGGGCGCGCTGCACGCGGTCGGCGCCGGCAAGTGCCTGGACGTGCCGAACAGTTCGACCACGGCAGGCACCCAGGTGCAGATCTACAGCTGCTGGGGCGGCACCAACCAGACCTGGACCCACACCTCGGACGACCGGCTGACCGTCTACGACGGCAGCAGCCGACTGTGCCTGGACGCCTCCGGGCAGGGTGCCGTCAACGGCACCAAGGCGGTCGTCTGGCCGTGCAACGGCCAGGCCAACCAGCAGTGGCACCTCAACGCCGACGGCACCCTCACCGGCGCCCAGTCGGGCCTGTGCCTGGACGTGACCGGCGCCTCCACCGCCGACGGCGCCCTGGCCCAGCTGTGGAGTTGCGGCGGCGGCAGCAACCAGCGGTGGACCATCGGCTGACAGCACGACAGCACGACAGCACGACAGCACGACAGCACGACAGCAGTGCGGCCGGACGGCGCCGGGGCTCCCGGACCGTCCGGCCGTACCCGTTCGGGGCCCGCCCGGCGGCGCCGTCGTCAGCCGCTCGCGGCCGGGTCTGGGTCGAGCGGCGCCGAAGGCGCGGTGCCGAGCGTGCGCGGCGGGGCGGTGCTGCTGCGCTCGACCAGGCTGGTGGCCAGGTCCACCCGGAGCGTGCCGGGACGCACCCCGCGCGCCAGGTCGATGACCAGGCGGGTCGCCGTCTCGGCCATCTCGGTCAGCGGCTGGCGCACGGTGGTCAGCGGCGGGCCCACCCAGCGGGCCAGCGGCAGGTCGTCGAAGCCGACCACGCTGAGGTCCTCCGGGATGCGCAGCCCCAGTTCGCGGGCGGCCTCGTACAGGCCAAGCGCCTGGAGGTCGTTCCCGGCGAAGACGGCGGTCGGCCGGTCCGGCAGGCCCAGCAGCTCCAGGCCGAGCCGGCGTCCGGACTCGTGGTGGAAGTCGCCCTCGCGGACCAGCTGCGGGTCGTACGGGATGCCCGCGATGTCGAGCGCCGCCCGGTAGCCGTCGGCCCGGGCCCGGCTGCACATCATCCGGGCGGGGCCGCCGATCAGGCCGATCCGGCGGTGGCCGAGGTCGAGCAGGTGCCGGGTGGCGGCGAGGCCGCCGTCCCAGTTGGTGGTGCCGACGGCGGGTACCTCCTGTCCGGGGTCGCCGGCCGGGTCCATCACCACGAACGGGATGTCCCGGCGGGCCAGTTGCTCGCGCAGCGCGCGGTCCAGGTCGGAGAGCACCAGCACCACGCCGGTGGGCCGGCGGGCGAGCACCCCGTCCACCCAGGACTGGCCGGGGCCGTGCCGCTCGGCGGACTCGGAGAGCACGATGCTCAGGCCCTCCTCCCGGACGGCGTTCTCGACGCCGCGAATCACCTCCACCGCCCAGGCGCTCTCCAGCTCGTGGAAGACCAGTTCCAGCAGCGGGCTGGTCTGGCGGTTGCCGCGCCGCCGCCGGTAGCCGTGCTGCTGGAGCAGCGCCTCCACCCGCTCCCGGGTGGCCGGGGCGACGTCAGCGCGCCCGTTGAGGACTTTCGAAACTGTCGGTGCCGAGACCCCTGCCTCCAGGGCGATCTCGGCGAGCGTGGCCGCTCTGTCCACGGGTTCCTCCTGCACTGCCCCTGCTGGGCGAACGCCGTCGTGGGTGGCTGTCGGTACGGCCGCGGGCGGGCCGTACCGCACGGATGCTAGCCCGCCGACGGGCCGGCGCCGATCCCGTCCGCGCTCTTGACGGGCGGTCAGGGCGGTTCTAAGTTTCCCACGACATTCGGCAACTTGCTCGAAACATTCGAGACAGAGGGCAGGATATGCGATCGAGACTCGCCGCGGTCACCGCGGTCACCGCACTCGTCCTGGGGACGTCCGCCGCCTGCGGCTCCGGTGACTCCTCCTCCGACGCCGGAGGCGGGACGATCCACGTGCTGGTCTACGGCGACGCCGGCAACAAGGTCGAGAAGCAGATCGTCGAGACGTTCAACAAGACCTCCAAGGTCAAGGCGGTGCTCGACACCATCCCCGGCGCGGACTACCAGCAGAAGCTGCAGACCGTGATCAACAGCTCCCGGGCCCCCGACATCTTCTTCAACTGGGGCGGCGGCTCCATCCAGCCGTTCGTCAAGGCGGACCTGCTGCTGCCACTGGACGGCTTCATCGCCGAGGACCCGGGCCTCAAGGACAACTTCCTGCCCTCGGTCTTCAACTCGGCGGTGATCGACGGCAAGGCGTACGGAGTGCCGATGCGCGGCACCCAGCCGGTGCTGCTGTTCCACAACAAGAAGGTGCTCGCGGACGCCGGACTCACCCCGCCGAAGACCTGGGACGAACTCCTCGCCGCCGCCAGGGCCCTGAAAGCCAAGGGCATCACCCCGATCGCGCTCGGCGGCGGCGACCAGTGGCCCACCCTGATGTGGTTCGAGTACCTCTACGACCGGATCGCCGGCCCCGGCCTGTTCCAGAAGATCCTCGGCGGCGACAAGGAGGCCTGGGCGAGCGAGGACAGCCGCAAGGCGCTGACCATCCTCAGGCAACTGGTCGACGCCGGGGCCTTCGGGAGCAACTTCGACTCCGTCAAGTTCACCGACGGCGGCTCCCCGGCTCTGGTCGCCAAGGGAAAGGCCGCCTTCGAGCTGATGGGCTCCTGGTACTACGCCACCCAGCAGGACGCCAACCCGGACTTCGCCAGGACCGGCCTCGGCTACACCGGCTTCCCCGCCCTGAGCGGCGGCAAGGGCGACCCGGCCGACGTCGTCGGCAACACCAACAACTTCTACTCCGTGCTCAGGAGGACCAAGCACCCGGAAGCCGCCGCGGCCTTCCTCAAGCTGATGTACTCCGACGACTTCGTGAAGGCCCAGCTGGCCATCGGCAACCTGCCGACCACCACCAACACCCCCGACCACTTCGACCTCTCCGCCAGCCCCGGCTACTCCAAGGACCAGTACCAACTGGTCAAGGCCGCCCCCTCGTTCCAGCTCTCCTGGGACCAGGCCTACCCGCCGAGCGCGATGACCCCGATGCACACCGCGGTCCAGCAGTTCTTCAACGGCGCACTCGACGCCGACGGCTTCATCAAGGCCGTGCAGGCCTTGCCGACGTCATGACGCGCGCCACCGGGCGCGGCGCGGGGGCCACCCGCCCGGGACTCGTCTGGGCGCTGCCCGCCGCCGTGTTCTTCGGAATGTTCGCGCTCACACCGCTGCTGCTGGTCGCCGTCCTCTCCTTCACCAGCTGGGACGGCATCGGCGACCCGCACTTCAACGGCCTGGACAACTGGACCGCCCTGTTCCACGACCCGGTGCTGCTCCGGTCCGTCGGGACCACCCTGCTGCTCACCGCCCTCGGCGTGGTGACCCAGACGCCGGTCAGCATCCTGATCGGCGTCTGGGCCGCCGGGAAGCAGCGCAACCGGGCCGTGCTCTCGGCCGTCTACTTCGTGCCGCTGCTGCTCTCCGCGACCGCCGTCTCGGTGGTGTGGCGGGCCGTCCTCGACCCCAACTTCGGCGTACCCGCCCAACTCACCTGGCTGTTCGGCGACGGCAACCTGCTCGGCACCAGGAGCGGGGCGATCGGGGTGCTGACCTTCGTCGGCGTCTGGCAGTTCACCCCGCTGCACGCGCTGATCTACCAGGGCGGGGCCCGCGCGATCCCCCAGGTGCTCTACCAGGCCGCGGCCGTCGACGGAGCGGGCCGGGTGCGGCAGTTCCTCCACATCACCCTGCCGCAGCTGCGCAACACCGTCGTCACCTCGACGATCCTGATGGTGGTCGGCGGCCTGACCACCTTCGACACGGTGCTGATCCTCACCCAGGGCGGCCCCGGCACGGACACCACCGTCACCTCGTACTACATGTACCAGAAGGCCTTCAAGAGCTTCGACTTCGGCACCGGCTCGGCCATCGCGCTGGTCCTCGTGGTGGTCGCCACCCTGATCTCGCTCGCGCTGGTCCGGCTCTCCGGCTACGACCGGATGCGCGGCACGGCGGAGGGACTGTGATGCGCGAACGCCCCAACGTCCTGGCCGGGTTCGGCTCCCTGGTGTGGCTGCTGCTGGTCGGCCTGCCGCTGTACGTGCTGCTGATCGCCACCTTCCGCACCCGCGCCGACTACTCCACCGAGGGCCCGCTGAGCCTGCCGAAGCAGTGGACGGTGCAGAACTACCTGACCGACCTCTCGTCCGGCTTCGGCCAGGACTTCCTCAACACCCTGACCGTCACCGCCGGCGTGGTCGCCATCGTGCTGCTGGTCGTCCCGCCGCTCGCCTACGCCATCGTGCGCGCCCGCGGCCGGGCGACCGGCTGGGTGTTCCGGCTGTTCCTGCTCGGGCTGGCGATCCCCGCCCAGGCGGTGATCGTGCCGATGTTCTACGTCATCAGCAAGACCGGCCTGTACGACCACCTGCTCGGCATCATCCTGCCCACCGCGGCCTTCTGCCTGCCGGTCTGCACCCTGGTGCTGACCGGCGCGATGCGCGACATCAGCCCCGAGCTGTACGAGGCGATGGCGATGGACGGCGCCTCCCCGGCGCGGATGTTCCGCCAACTGGTGCTCCCGCTGTCCAAGGGCGGACTGTCCTCGATCACGGTCTTCGCCGCCCTCCAGGCCTGGAACGGCTTCCTCTTCCCGTTGATCCTCACCCAGTCCGACTCCACCAAGGTCATCACCCTCGGCCTGTACGACTTCCAGACCGAGCACGGCGTGGACGTGCCCGGACTGCTCAGCGCCGTGGTCCTGTCCATGCTCCCCGTCCTCGTCGTCTACCTGTTCGCCCGCCGCGCCCTGGTCCAGGGCCTGACGGGGGTCGGAGGAAAATGAACGACCACCGCAACCCCGAGTCCGCGCCCGCGTGGCGGGACACCACGCTCACCCCGGAGGCCCGGGCCGACGCCCTGATCGCCGCGATGACCCTGCGGGAGAAGACCGCCCAACTGGTCGGCGTCTGGGTCGGCGCCGACGCCGACGGCGACGAAGTCGCCCCGCACCAGCACGAGATGCAGCCGCCCCCCGACCTCGACACCCTCCTGCCGTACGGGCTCGGCCAGTTGACCCGCCCGTTCGGCACCGCCCCGGTCGACCCGGCGCTCGGCGCGCTCTCGCTGCTGCGCACCCAGCAGCGGATCGCCGCCGCCAACCGCTTCGGCATCCCGGCGCTGGCCCACGAGGAGTGCCTGGCCGGCTTCGCCGCGTGGGGGGCCACCGCGTACCCCGTGCCGCTGTCCTGGGGCGCCGCCTTCAACCCGGAGCTGGTCCGGACGATGGCCGGCGCCATCGGCCGCGACCTGCGGTCCGTCGGAGTGCACCAGGGCCTGGCGCCGGTGCTCGACGTGGTCCGGGACGCCCGCTGGGGGAGGGTCGAGGAGACCATCGGCGAGGACCCGTACCTGGTCGGCACCATCGCCACCGCCTACGTTCAAGGCCTGGAGTCCGCCGGGATCGTCGCCACCCTCAAGCACTTCGCGGGCTACTCCGCCTCCCGCGCCGGACGCAACCTCGCCCCCGTCTCGATGGGCCCGCGCGAACGCGCCGACGTCATCCTGCCGCCCTTCGAGATGGCCGTCCGCGAAGGCCGGCCCCGCTCGGTCATGCCCGCCTACACCGACACCGACGGCCTCCCCTCCGCCGCCGACCAGGCCCTGCTCACCCGACTGCTCCGGGACACCTGGGGATTCACCGGCACGGTCGTCGCCGACTACTTCGGCATCGCCTTCCTCGCGTCGCTGCACGGCGTCGCCGACGGCCGGTCCGAGGCCGCCGCACTGGCCCTGGCCGGGGGAGTCGACGTCGAGCTGCCGACCGTCGACACCTTCGGACCGCCGCTGTTCGACGCCGTCGTCGCGGGCACCGTCCCGGAGCGACTGATCGACCGGGCGCTGCGCCGCGTGCTCGCGCAGAAGGCCGAACTCGGGCTGCTGGACGCGGACTGGAGCCCCGTGCCCGCCGCCCTCGCCGACGCGGACCTGAGCGAACCGCGCGCGCTGCGCGGCCTGGTCGACCTGGACCGGCCCGCCAACCGGGCGCTCGCCACCGAACTCGCCGAGCAGGCCGTGGTGCTGCTGCGCAACGACGGCCTGCTGCCGCTGCGGGCCCCCGCCCGGATCGCCCTGATCGGCCCGAACGCCGACGAGCCCACCGCCGTGCTCGGCTGCTACTCCTTCCCGGTGCACGTCGGCGGACAGCACCCGGGGACCCCGCTCGGCATCGAACTCCCCACCCTGTACGAGGCGTTGGCAGCGGAGCTGGCCGGTTCCGAGCTGGCGGGCAGCAAGCTGCACACGGTGCGCGGCGTGACGGTCGACGGCGAGGGCTGCGACGCCGAGGGCTGCGACGACGAGGGCTGCGACGACGAGGAGACAGCCGGCATCGCGGAGGCCGTCCGTGCCGCCCGGGAGGCCGACGTGGCGGTGCTCGCCCTCGGCGACCGGGCCGGACTGTTCGGGCGCGGTACCAGCGGCGAGGGCTGCGACGCCGCCTCACTCGAACTCCCCGGCAGGCAGCGGCAGTTGCTGGAGGCCGTGCTGGACACCGGCACGCCCGTGGTGGTCACCCTGCTGGCCGGACGGCCGTACGCGCTCGGGCGTGCCGCCACCGAGGCGGCCGGGATCGTCCAGTGCTTCTTCCCCGGGGAGGCCGGGACGCAGGCGCTCGCCGGGGTGCTCAGCGGGCGGGTCAACCCGTCCGGCCGGCTGCCCGTCTCCGTCCCCGCCCACCCCGGGGTTCAGCCCTCCACCTACCTGGCCGCGCGGCTGGCCCAGGCGGGCGGGGTCTCCAGCACCGACCCGACGCCCGCCTTCGCCTTCGGACACGGGCTCGGCTACAGCGAGTTCGGCTGGTCCGGCCCGGAGGTGCGGACGGCCGAGACCGGCACCGACGGAGCGTTCCGGCTCGCCTTCGAGCTGCGCAACACCGGTGCCCGGGCGGGCACCGAGGTGGTGCAGCTCTACCTCCACGACCCGGTGGCCACCGTCGTCCAGCCGGTGCAGCGGCTGATCGGCTACCGGCGGATCCCGCTGGAGGCCGGAGCGGGCTGCCGGGTGGAGCTGACCGTCCCCGCCGACCTGGCCTCCTTCACCGGCCGCGAGGGCGAGCGGATCGTCGAACCCGGCGCGCTGGAACTGCGGATCTCCGCCTCCAGCGCCGACCCCCGGCTCACCGTGCCGCTGCGGCTCACCGGCCCGACCCGAGCGCTGGACCACACCCGCCGACTGCACCCGACCGTCACCGTCCACGACCTCCCGGCCGCCCCCATTCCGTAGCGGAGAACCCCTGGTCCGTATTCCTCACCCTCGACCCGGCTCGGGTTCCCCGGATTTTCGATTCCAGTTCAATGATTTCCAAGGAATTCCCGCTCGGAAATTATTGTTTGACACTCGGTCGGGAATTCTGTCAGATTTGCCGAATGTTCGAATCGAAGCGCTTCGACAGTGCTGGTGCCCTTCGATCGAGGGCCGCCCTGCGCATCGACGGGGCGCACCGGGCCAGGGTCCTGCGGCTCACCACGGCGATCCCCACGATCGAGGCGCTGGAGACGCCGGAGGTGCAGCAGCTGATCCGCCGCGCCCGGGCCCAGCCGGCCAGCTGGACCGAGCGCACCCCGGCCGGACGAGGACGGCACGCTGGTGACCAGCCCGTCCACCTCGCCCGAGCACCGGTTCCGGCTGGCCGACGGCACCCTGGCCGCCGTCGGCTCCGGCGCCACGATGGACCACTGGCTCGCCGCCGAACTGCTCGACAACACCGCCGCCGCCGCCCGCGAACTCGGCGTCGACCACGACCTGGCGGAGGAACTGGCCCGCACCCGCGCCCGCCTGCGGCCCCCGTCCACCGCCGCCGACGGCCGCCTCCTGGAGTGGCGGGACGACCTCCCCGACGAGGACCCCGGGCACCGGCACTTCTCCCACCTGTACGGCCTCTACCCGGGCAGCGCCGTCGACCCGCTCGCCGACGACACCCTGCTGGACGCGTCGCGCCGCGCCCTGGACCGCCGGCTCGAGCACGGCGGGGGCGGCACCGGCTGGAGCCTCGCCTGGCTGGCCGCGCTGGCCGCCCGCCTCGGCGACGGCCCGCTCGCCGGGCACGCCGTCGAGCGCCTGCTCGCCACCTCCATCGCGCCCAACCTGTTCGACCTGCACCCGCCGCAGCTCTTCCAGATCGACGGCAACTTCGGCATCACCGGGGCCATCGCCGAGATGCTCCTGCAGAGCCACAACGGCATCGTGCGGCTGCTGCCCGCCCTGCCGCCGTCCTGGCCGGACGGTGACGTCCACGGCCTGCGCGCGCGGGGCGGCCTCACGGTCGGGCTGAGCTGGCGCCAGGGGTTGCTGACCGGAGCGGAACTGCGCGCCGCCCGGGACGTCACGGTCGACCTCCGGTTGCCCGAGCGCGGGGGGATCCCGGTCCTGACCGACGAGGCCGGACATCCGGTCGGAGCGGACCTCGTTCCGGGCGACGCCCGGCGCCGGCGGCTGCGCCTCCCGGCGGGCGGCCGCGTCCGGCTCGCCTACCCCGGGTCGGACGCCGGGCACTGAAAGCCGGTCGGCCGCGCTACCCGTGGTGGTGTGGAGGGGGCGGGGGGAGGGTGTCGGCCCCCGGCGCCAGTTCCGGCCAGACCAGCAGGACGGGACAGGGGGCGTGGTCGACGACGAACCGGGTGGCCGGCCCGAGGCTGTGGGGCCCGAGGCGCGTGCGGTCGCCGTCCCGGGCCAGGACCAGCAGCTCGGCCCCCTCCGCCGCGGCGACGACCTCGCGCTCGGTGCGGCCGCTGCGCTCCACCCGGGTGCAGGGCCGTCCGAGCCGGTCGGCGGCGGCGTCCAGGAGGTGCCGCCCCGAGGCGGCGGCGAGGCGTTCCACCTGGTCGCCGGGGTCGCGCTCGCGGTGGCCGCGCCCCAGCAGGCCGGCGAAGGCGCCGTGGGCGACGCCGGGGACGTCCTGGCCGCTGACGTGCAGCAGGACGAGCTCGGCGTCCTGCGGCGCGTGGACGCGGGCGGCGTCGACGCAGGCGGGCCAGGTGCCTTCGGCGATCCAGACGACGACGGTCACGGTGTCGGCCTCCTCGTGCTCAGACTCCGATGATCTGCAAGGACCCCCACAGTGCCACCACGGACAGCGTCAGGGCGGCGGGTACGACGAGCAGCCCGAGCCGGGTGAACTCGCCCAGACCGATCTCGGTGTCGTGCTCGCGGACGATCCGCCGCCACAGCAGGGTGGCCAGCGAGCCCGCGTAGGTGAGGTTGGGGCCGATGTTCACCCCCAGCAGCACGGCCAGCACGGCGCCGGAGCCGGAGGGGACGGCCAGCGGGAGCAGCACCAGGGTGGCGGGCAGGTTGTTGATGACGTTCGCCAGGACGGCCGCCAGCGCCGCGACGCCGAGAAGGGCGGGCAGCGAGGTGCCGGCCGGGACGAGGTGCCCGAGCGCGGAGGCCAGCCCGTTGTCGACCACCGCCCGGACCACGATGCCGAGCGCGAGGACGAAGGCCAGGAACGGCACAGCGGCCGAGCGGACGATCGCCGCCGGGGAGGTGCGGCGCCGGGCGAGCGCCCGGACGGCCAGCACCAGGGCGCCGGCGGCGGCCGCCCAGGCCGGATCGATGCCGATGACCGAGGTCAGCACGAAGCCGGCCAGCGTGCCCGCCACGGTGAGCAGGGCGAACAGCGGCATCTGCGGTGCCGCCACCTCGGTGTCGGGCGCGGTGCCCGTCTCCAGGTCGGTGGCGAAGAAACGGCGCAGCACCGCGTACTCGACGGCGATCGCCGCCAGCCAGGGCAGCGCCATCAGGGCGGCGAAGCGGGTGAAGCTGAGTCCGCTGGCGGTGAGGGCCAGCAGGTTGGTGAGGTTGGAGACCGGCAGCAGCAGCGAGGCGGTGTTGGACAGGTGGGTGCAGGCGTACAGGTGCGGCTTGGGGCGGGCGCCCAGCCGGGCGGCGGTGGCGAACACCACCGGCGTCAGCAGCACCACGGTGGCGTCCAGGCTGAGCACCGCCGTGACCACCGACGCGACGACGAACACCTGCGCCAGCAGCCGGCGCGGACTCCCAGCCGCGGTGCGGGCCATCCACGCCCCGCAGGCGCGGAACAGCCCCTCGTCGTCGCACAGCTTCGCCAGCACCAGCACGGCCGCGAGGAACCCGATCACCGGCCCGAGCCGCTCCGCCTCGGCCACCGCGTGCTCCCACGGGATCGCCCCGGTGGCGACCACCAGCCCCGCCGCCGGCACCGCGACCACCGCCTCCGGCCACCCCCACGGCCGGGCCACCGCACCGACCAGCACCAGGACCAGCAGGCCGACGGACAGCGCTTCGGCGAACGACGTACTCAGGGTCCTGCTCCTCGCGGGCGGCGGTGACGACGGCACCCATCGAACCAGAGCCCCCCGGACCGCGGCACCTCAGGAGGGGTTCGGCGGTGTGACCGCCACCATCCTGGACGACCCCGGAGGCCCGTCAGTCCCGCTCCCGGCCGAAGGAGGTGGGCGCGGTCGGCAACGGATCCGGCCAGACGCCCCGCTCGGACAGGTGGAGGACGAGGGCGGCGATGTTCCAGGCGTCGTCCTCGCCGCGGTGGTGACGGCCTTCGAGTCGCCGCCCGGCGAGCTCCAGGGCCTGCGCCATGCCGGGGCGTTTGCGCAGGCCGTACGCCTCGGTGAAGACGATCTTGGCGTTGGTGTGGTGCCGGCCGAAGGGATACGGCGTCCGGGTGGACTGGCACTGCCGGGTGAACTGGTTGCGGTCGTAGTCGCCCCAACTGGCCCACGGGCGGGACCCGGCGTGGTGTTCGGTCGCCAGCAGCCGGCACGCCTCGGCGAAGCCGACCCCGCCGTCCACCTCCTGTTGGGTGAGGCCGGTCAGCTCCGTGCAGAACTCGCTGACCGTGGACCGGGCGGGGCGTACCAGGATCCGGTGCCGGGCGAGGCGTTCCGCGGTGGTCAGGTCGACGACGGTCAGCCCGATCTCGATGATCTCGCTGACCGCGCCCTGCGGTTCGCCGCGGGCCCAGCAGGTGGCTTCGATGTCCACGACGTTCAGGAGCCGCTCGGCCCCGGTGCTGTCCATGGCGGGAAGCGTAGGGACGAGGGGGTGGCCGGGGCACCTGGATTTTTCCGGCTGTCCTGGTCGTGGGGCCCCAGCGGAGATCAGGCCCGGGCGAGAGCCTCGTCCGGGCGGCTCGCCTCGGCGGCCGGGGCCTGAGCGGCCCAGCGGCGGGCGAGGACGGCGCAGACCATCAGCTGCAGCTGGTGGAAGAGCATCAGCGGCAGCACCATCAGCCCGGCCGCCGCGCCGGGGAAGAGGACGGCGGCCATCGGGACGCCGCCGGCCAGGCTCTTCTTGGAGCCGCAGAAGACGATCGCGATCAGGTCGTCCCGGTCGAAGCCGAGGCGGCGGCCGCCCAGCAGGGTGGCGGTCAGGACCAGGGCCAGCAGCGCGGACTCGACCACCAGCAGGGCGGCCAGCCGGGGCAGCGAGAGCGTGGCCCACATCCCGCCGACGACGGCGGCGCCGAAGGCGCTGTAGACGACCAGCAGGATCGAGCCGCGGTCCACCAGGGCGAGGACGGAGCGGTGGCGGGCCGTCCAGGGGGCGATCCAGCGGCGCAGCACCTGGCCGGCGGCGAAGGGCAGGAGGAGTTGTTCGGCGATCTCCAGCACGGTGCCCGCCGAGATGCCGCCCCTGGTGTGCAGGAGGGCGGCGGCGAGCAGCGGGGTCAGCAGGATGCCGAAGAGGCTGGAGAAGGTCGCGCTGCAGACCGCGGCGGCGGTGTTGCCGCGGGCGATGGAGGTGAAGGCGATCGAGGACTGCACGGTGGAGGGCAGCAGGGTCAGGAACAGCAGGCCCTGGTAGAGCCCGGGTGACAGGACGGTCGGTACCAGCAGGTGGGCGGCTGTTCCGAGCAGGGGGAAGAGGACGAAGGTGACGGCGAGCACGGTGGTGTGCAGTCGCCACTGCTTGAGCCCGTTCCAGGCCTCGCGGGCGGAGAGCCGGGTGCCGTAGAGGAAGAACAGCACGGCGACCCCGGCGGTGGCCGCGTCCGAGACGACCGGTGCGGCGACGCCGCGGGCGGGGAGCAGGGCGGCGAGCGCCACGGTGGCGAGCAGGGAGGCGATGAACGGGTCGATCCGCAGGCGGGCGGGGAGGAGGCGGAGCGGGGTGTTCGGGCGGAGCAGGGTCTTCGGGCGGGGCATGGTTCTCCGCGCTGGTGGTTCGGCTGGGACGGCCTCAGCCTGCCGTCCGTTCGGGTGAGTGGGAATCCCGCTGGCCGCACTCAGTGTCATCATGATTCGTGATATCAGCGGATAGGCTGGCCGAATGTTCGATCCGGTGCAGTTGAGGTCCTTCCTCGCGGTGGCCCAGACCGGCGGCTTCACCCGCGCCGCCCAACGGCTGGGCCTGCGGCAGTCGACGGTCAGCCAGCACGTGCGGCGGCTGGAGGAGGCCGCCGGCCGACGGTTCTTCCTGCGCGACACCCACTCCGTGCAGCTCACCGGCGAGGGCGAGGAGATGCTCGGCTTCGCCCGGACGATCCTGGAGGCGCACGAGCAGGCACTCGACCACTTCGCACGGACGCAGGTGCGCGGGCGGGTGCGCTTCGGCGCCTCGGAGGACTTCGTCCACACCGAACTGCCGCAGATCCTGCGGGGCTTCCGGCGGCGCAACCCCCAGGTCGACCTCGAACTCACCGTCGGGCTCAGCGCCGTGCTCTACGAGCAGCTGGCCGACGGGCGGCTCGACCTGGTCCTCGGCAAGCGCCCGCCGGGCGGCGAAGCCCAGGGCCAACTGGTCTGGCAGGACCGGCTGGTGTGGGCCGCGGCGGAGGACTTCCGGTTGGACCACCCGGCGGAGCCGCTGCCGCTCATCGTCTACCCCCCGCCCAGCATCACCCGGGCCCGCGCCCTGGCGGCCTGCGAACGCGACGGCCGCCCCTGGCGGATCGCCTGCACCAGCACCAGCCTGTCCGGGGTCCGGGCCGCCGCGCTGGCCGGCCTCGGCGTGGTGCCGCACGCCCGGAGCCTGATCCCGTCGGGCCTGCGGCCGCTGCCCGACCAACCGGGCCTGCCGGACCTGGGCACCACCGACTTCGCCCTCACCACCGGGCGCACCACCGCCCGCGGCGCGGCCCGGGCGCTGGCCCAAGCCGTCCTCGCGGACGCCTTCCGGCTGCAACGCGCCCCGGAACGGGCGCAGGGGTAGCCGGGCCGGCCCGCTGATCCGTCAGGCCGTGGACCGGGCGTGCTCGGCGGCCATCTCGCCGAGGACCGCGTCGATCGGCGTCGGGGCGATGCCCAGGACCGACGCGGTGAGCGACGCGTCGAGGAGGTTGGGGCGGTCGTACAGGTACAGCATCTCCGGGAACTCCGCCATCACCGAGTCGGTCCGTCCGATCTCCTCCAGCTCGGCCCTGGTCAGGTGGCCCAGTTCGGGGCCGGGTGCGGCGGCTGCCAGGGCCATGCGGGCGGCCAGCTCGCGGACGGGGGCGTGCGAGGTGGACGGCACGTGCCAGGCCCGGCCCCAGGACTCCTCGTTCCGGGCGGCGGCGATCAGGGTCCGGGCCGCGTCGCCGGTGTAGGTCCAGCTGTGCGGGGCGTCGAGGTCTCCCGGGTAGGCGACGGGTGAGCCGGCCAGCACCTGGGCCCCCACCATGAGCGTGAACGGCGAGTAGGCACCGGCGCCGAGGTAGTCGGCGGCCCGGATCTCGGTCACCCGGACCCGGCCCTCCTCGTGCGCGGCGAGCGCGTCCTGCCACATCCGCGCGCGGACGCGGCCCTTGACGCTGGTCGGCGCCATCGGGAGGTCCTCGGTGACGGGCCCGTCCACGGGGCCGTAGCCGTAGGTGTTCCCGAGCATGACGTAGTCCGCTCCACCGCTCTCCGCCGCCGCCAGCAATGAGGCGGCCAGCGGCGGGAATTCGGCCGGCCAGCGGTCGTAGGCGGGCATCGCGCAGTTGAACAGCGCCGCCGCCCCGCGGGCAGCCTCGATCAGCCGTACGGTGTCGACGGCGTCGACGGCCACCCGCTCGATCCGCTCGTGGGCGGGACCGCCGCCCCGGCGGGTGACGAGCCGGATCTGCTCACCGGCCTCCGCCAGCAGCCGTGCGGCGGACGAGCCGGTGGCGCCGGCTCCGACGATGACGTACAAGGACACGGATACTCCCTGGTCGAAGGGTTGGGGCCGATCGCCCCAGCGGGCTCTACCCTCCGCCACCGGTGATCCGTAAGGTAGTGGCCCGAATGCCAGACAACCGGAGGTTCGGGCCATGCACCGGGTTGCCGTCATCGCCGTTCCCCCGGCCACCACCTTCGATCTGTCCATCCCGGAACTCGTCCTCGGCGAGACGACCGTCGACGGCCACCCCGGCTACCAGGTGCGGGTCTGCACCGCCCGTCCCGGCCCCATCGCCACCGGCAGCAGCCTGGAGGTCACCGTCCGGCACGGGCTGGAGGCCGCCGAGGACGCGGACACCGTCATCGTGACCGGAACCGCCGCCCGCGACGACATCGACCCCGGCGTCCTCGCCGCGCTGCGCCGCGCGTCGGCCGCGGGCAAGCGCGTCGCCTCGATCTGCACCGGCGCGTTCGTCCTCGCCCGGGCCGGGCTGCTCGACGGGCGGCACGCCACCACGTACTGGGCCAAGTCCGAGGAGTTCTCGGCCCGTTACCCCTCGGTCCTGCTGCGGCCCGACGTGCTGTACGTCGAGGACGGCAACGTGCTGACCTCCGCCGGACTGTCCGCCGGCATCGACCTGTGCCTGCACCTCGTCCGCTCCGACTATGGCGCCGCGACCGCCAACGCCGTCGCCAGGCTGGTGGTCGCGGCGCCGGTACGGCCCGGTGGGCAGGCGCAGTTCATCGCGACACCGCTGCCGCCCGAGACGGGCACCTCGCTGGCCGCGACCCGGGCCTGGGCGCTCGACCACCTGCACGAGACGCTCACCCGCACCGACCTCGCGGCCCACGCCAGGGTCAGCGTCCGCACCCTCGCGCGCAGGTTCCACGACGAGACGGGCCTGAGCCCGCTGCAGTGGCTCCTCCACCAGCGCGTGATCCGGGCGCAGGAACTGCTGGAGACGACGGAGCTGCCGATGGACCAGGTGGCCAGGCTCAGCGGCCTGGCCACCACGGACTCGCTGCGCCACCACCTGTCGGCGAGGACCGGACTCACCCCCAGCGCCTACCGCGCCGCGTTCACCCGGTGGCCGGAACCGAGGCGGCCGGAACCGAGGCGTTGAGGCGCTCCTGCGGCATCCCGTTGGGACGGTCAGCTGTGCAGGCTCCACTGCTGGTTGCCCGCGCCCGAGCAGGCCCAGAGCTGGAGCTTCGTCCCGTTCGCCGTGCCCGTGCCGGTGGCGTCCAGGCACAGGCCCGACTGCACTCCGGTGATGCTGCCGTCGGAGCTGACGTTCCACTGCTGGTCGGCCTGCCCGTTGCAGTCCTGGATCACCGCTGCGGCGCCGTTGCCGGTTCCCGAGGCGTCCAGGCACTTGTTGCCGTAGACCATGAGCTGCTTGCTCGCCGTGGACGTCCACCGCTGGTTGGCGCCGCCGTTGCAGTCCCACAGTTGGGCCTGGGTGCCGTTGGCCGTGGCGGAGTCGTTGATGTCCACGCAACGGCCCGACGCCCGGCCCAGGATCTGCTGGCCGCCGGTGGGCGGGGGAGTGGTGGAGGAGCCGAACTGGCCGAAGAACTTCCACACTTCGCCGGACGTCCAGGTGTGCCAGCCGTCGCAGGTGCACCCGTCGATCGGGCCGGGGTCGTGGCCCGCTCCGTCGAACGCGGCCCAGACGACCGGGTACCCGGGCTTGCACCCGGAGTAGGCGGTGACGACGTGCGTCAGGCTGCCGTACGCCGGCTCGGGCGGGTTCTGCGCGGTGCAGCCGTTGTTCCGGACGAACTGGTCGCGCAGGGCCCGGCCCGAGTCGATGCCCAGGACGTTGTCCCGGAGGCCGTGGAGCCCCATGTAGGCGATCGGTCGGGAGCCGCCGTCGCAGCCGCTGAGGTTCGCCCCCGAGTAGACCGCGACCGCGCGGAAGACCGTCGGCCGGGCGCAGGCGAGCGCGTAGGACATCGAGCCGCCGTAGCTGAAACCGGCGGAGAAGAGCTGGGACGGGTCGATGCACAGGCCCGCTTCGAGCTGCCTGGTCAGGTCGTCGACGAAGGTGAGGTCCTGGCCGTTGGGGTTGGCCCAGCCGTTGCCGTTGCCCTGGGGTGCGACGAAGACGGTGCCGTTGTTCGCGTTGTTCGCGTTGTCCGCCAGTCGGCGGAGGCCGTAGTAGGACCAGTTGTACCCGTCGGTGCCGCCCGAGTCGACGTCCTCGGCGGTGCCGCCCCGCCAGTGGAGTCCGAAGACCAGCCGGTAGGGGTGGTTCCGGTCGTAGCCGGCGGGGAGCCTCAGGATGTAGTTGCGGTTCTGGCCGCTGCTGGAGATCGTGTGGCTGCCGCTCGCCAGCGCCGGGGCGTTGCCGCAACCACCGGTACCTGCGGCGGCCTTGACCGGAGCGGCAGCCCTGGCCGGGGCGGCGGCCGCGCTGGAGCCGGTGCCCGGCGCCAGGCCGAGCACGGCCAGGAGGAGGGCCATGGCGGCCACGAGGGGTGCGAACAAGGATCTGTGTTTCATGCGGCTCTCCCTTTTGATTGCTGTTCGCGTTCACCGCGGTGCGGGGTGGGCGGTGCGCGGCAGGGTCCGACCGAGGGCTAACCGAGGGCCCACTGCTGGTTGGTGCCGCCGTTGCAGGACCAGAGTTCGACCGGGGTGCCGTCGGCGGTGGACCCTCCGGTCACATCCAGGCAGAGGCCGGACTGGACGCCCGTGACCGTGCCGTCGGAGTTGACGTTCCACTGCTGGTTGGGCTGGCCGTTGCAGGACCAGAGGACCGCCTTGGTGCCGTTGGCGGTGCCCCGGTCGGAGGCGTCCAGGCACAGCGTGCTGCCGCCGACCGTGACCGTCAGCTCGTTCGCCGAGGTGTGTGTCCAGGTCTGGTTGGCCTGGCCGCTGCAGCTGTAGACCTGCTGTTGAGTGCCGAGCGTGGTGGTGGAGTTCGGGTCGTCGAGGCACTTGCCCGCACCTGTCGCGCGCAGCGCACCCGTGCCGCCGCCGGGGGCGGTGCCGCTGCCGTCCAGCCCCATGAAGTGGATGGCGGTGGCGGCCATCTGCGTGCCCTGGACGGGCAGTTCGTGCCCGGCCCCGGCGATGCTGTAGGTCTCGACCCGGGTGGTGCCGGAGCGGTCGGTGTACCGGGCCCGGTTCCAGTTGGCGGCCGGGGTGTCAGTCGAGGACGGGGTCTGGCCCACTCCGAGGACGTTCGTCCACTGCTTGGCCTCCTCGCCGAGGTCGCGGTGGTTCAGGATGGGGTCGGCGGTGCCGTGCCACAGCTGCACCCGGGGGCGCGGCCCGGTGTAGCCGGGATCGGCGCCGCGCACCAGGTCGCCCCACTGCTGCGGGGACATCGAGACCTGGCCCCCGGCGCAGGGGCCGTTCCAGCCGCGCACGGTGCCCGTGTAGAAGCAGTGGTAGGGCACGCCCATGAAGGCCGCGCCCGCCTTGAACACGTCCGGGTAGTCCGCGAGCATGACGTTGGTCATCATGCCGCCCGAGGACTCGCCGGTGACGAACACGGCGTTGCGGTTCCCGCCGTAGTGCTGCTCGGTGTAGGTGATCATCGACATCAGCCCGACCGGGTCGCTGCCGCCGCCCCGCCTCAGCGCCTGGTCGGAGGAGACGTCCCAGCAGCTGCCGCCGGGGTTGGTCGAGGGGTAGACGACGATGAATCCGTACCGGTCGGCCAGCGCTCCGAAGTCGGTGCTGGAGTACAGGTAGGGCCCGGAGCCCTGGCAGCCGTGCAGCGCCAGCAGGACGGGCGGGTTGGTTTTGACGCCGTTCGGCACGTAGACGTACATCTGCAGGCCGGTCGGGTTGTCGCCGAAGTCGGTGATCCGGGTCAACGAGGCGGCGCCGGCCTGGGGTGCGACGGACAGGCTCAGGCCGAACGCGGCGCCGATCGCCAGGAGTACGGCGAGCAGGCGGGACTTCAGGTACCGGGATCGCAGCATGGAACCCTTTCCTCTGCGGGTTGTTGGCGGCGGTGGCAGTCGAGCGGGCACTCGGGCAGTCGGGCACCCGGGCTGGCGGCAAGGGTCTGGGGCAGGTACGTGAGTGCAGGCATGTGAGCGCTCACAATCGCGATGCTTTTGCGACTGTTCCGGCTCTTGTTTCGGCCGCGTTTCGGACTGATGACGGTGCATCAGTGGCCGCGACCTGTCAAGGAATGGTTGGGTTCCCTCCTGTCTTCCCGGTGGTACGGCCGATCGGTTCGATCCCGAGGGTGAAAGTTTCACCGTGAAGGCGACGTGGCTCCACCGGTGACAACCCGTCCTCATGGAGAGGTGAAATCCCTTGTCCCACAGTCCTTCGCGCGGCAACCGACCGGTCAGCCGGTGGCGAACCGCCCTCGCCGGGCTGCTCGCCCTGGTCGGCGCCGCCTCGGCGGTGCTGCTGCCCGTCGCCCAGGCCCAGGCCCAGACCCAGACCCAAGCCCAAGCCCAAGCCCAGACCCAAGCCCAAGCCCAGACCCAGGCCCAAGCGGCCGGAGCCGCGGCCCCGGTGGTGTTCACCCCGGGAGGCACCCGCACCGACCAGAACGGCAACCCGCTCCAGTTGCACGGCCTGGGCATCGTCAAGGTGGGGAGCACCTGGTACGGCTTCGGCGAGGACAAGACCGGCCGGACGTCGGCCGACACCTCGTTCCAGGACATCCCCTGCTACACCTCCGACGACCTGGGCAGCTGGACCTACCAGGGCGTGGCCCTGGCCGAGCAGGGCAGCGGCGATCTGGGACCGAACCGGATCGTCGAGCGGCCGAAGGTCATCTACAACGCGTCGACCGCCACGTACGTGATGTACGTGCACATCGACAGCGCCGACTACTCCGAGGCGAGGGCCGGGGTGGCCACCAGCAGCACCCCCTGCGGCCCGTACGTCTACCGGGGCAGCTTCCGGCCGCTGGGCAACGTCAGCCGTGACCTGGGCCTGTTCCAGGAATCCGACGGCACCGGCTACCTGCTGACCGAGGACCGCAACAACGGCGGCCTGCGGATCGACAGGCTCTCCGCCGACTACCTCTCGGTGGACAGCCCGGTCGCGCTGCTGGGCGGCGGCAGCATCGAGTCCCCGGCCATGGTGAAGGTCGGCGGCACCTACTACCTGATGGGGTCCCACCTGTCGGGCTGGTACCTCAACGACAACGTCTACGCCACCGCGACGTCCCCGAGCGGGCCGTGGTCGCCGTGGCGGGACGTGGCCGCCCCCGGTACCAACACCTACGCCAGTCAGACGGCCAACATCATCACCGTCCAGGGCACTTCGGGCACCACCTACCTCTACGCGGGGGACCGCTGGAACGTCGACGACCTGGGCGGCTCCAAGCTGATCTGGCTGCCGCTGACCGTCCGGGGGACGACCCTGAACCTCGGCCAGTACCCCAGCTGGTCCCTGGACACCGCCGCGGGCACCTGGTCGGCAGGCGGCGGGATCCCCTCCGCCGGCACCTACACCCTGACCAATGCGAAGAGTTCGATGCTGCTGGACGTCTCCGGAGCCTCCACCGCCGACGGCGGCGCGGCCATCCAGTGGCCGTCGACCGGCGGCGCCAACCAGAAGTGGCGGCTCGCCAGGGTGGCGGACAACGTCTACACCCTGACCGGCGTCAACAGCGGGCTGTGCCTGGACGTCCCGGGCTACTCGACCGCCACCGGCACGCCGTTGCAGCAGTGGACCTGCAACGGCGGCGCCAACCAGCAGTGGGCGCTGGACCTCACCGGCAGCCTCACCGGCAGCACGTACGTGCTGGTCAACGTCGCCAGCGGCCTGACCCTGGGCACCGGCGGCTCGACCGCGAAGGGAGCGGCGGTGCGGCAGGAGGCCGGAGACGGCGCGAGCGCGGCCGGTCAGAGCTGGACCCTGTCCTGACCGGTTGACGGCGGTGGAACGGCCCCGGCCCGGCCGCGGGGGCCCGGGCCCCCCCCGGGCGCCCGCCCCGGGGCCCGGCGGCTGGGGCCGCCGCTGTGGTCTGGGTGGAGGGT
>NZ_JBHWIV010000069.1:0-44048 GCF_042731675.1 Kitasatospora sp. NPDC059827
GCTGCTCCCGGGCCACCGGCCGGATCCGAAGGGGTCAGTGCCGCGGCGGCTGGACGCAGCGGAAGCTGCTCGCGGCGCCCGGGTCCCCGTGGCCGCTGTAGCGGGAGACCATCGGGTACCGGCACAGGTCCCGGGCGACGGTGCCGCCGGTGCCGGTGGTACCAGTGGTGCCGGTGGTCAGGGTGGCGTGCAGCACCGACGGCGCGCTGCCCTGCTCCACCCAGGCGGTCAGCGCCGCCAGGTCGTCGACCTTGCCGCCGTCCAGGCCGCAGTGCTCGACGCCGGGGGCCAGGAACAGCCGGTAGAAGTCGTCGACCTTCTTCGCACCGCCCATCCGCTCCTCCACCCGCTTGCGGTAGTCGACCGTACCGGCGGTGGGGATCAGCTGGTCGGCGTCGCCGTGCCAGCTGAGCAGCTTGCCGCCGGCGTCGCGGAACGCCGAGAGGTCCGCGTCGCGGGTGCCGATGACCTGGTCGTACTCGGCGCGGGCCGCCCGGAAGATCCGGTCGAACTGCGCCCGGCCGAGGTGCGCGGCGTCGAACCCGGGCTGCTTCTGCACGAAGGTGGCGACCCACGCGGCCGGGACGACGAACGGCACGCCGGTGGTGACGCCGTTCGCATCGGTCCTGCTGGCCGCCAGGTAGCGGAAGTCGGCGCCGATCGGCAGGCCGTACCAGAGCCGCTTGCCGTTGACGTCGCGCGGGCCGTCCCAGATCCGGCGGACCACCTCGGCGTCCGCCGCCGTGACGGTGACCTGCTTGCCGTCGCACTCGACCCTGGTGCCGACCAGGCGGCGCGGGTCGAAGTCGCACCGCTGCGGGTCGCTGATCAGGCCGTCGGCGACGCCGTCGAGCGTGTCGCAGGCCTTGAGGGCGGCCCGGTTGAAGGCGTCGAACTCGCACCCGGTCGGGTAGGTGCGGGTCTCGTTCATCACCACCTGGGGCCACAGGGTGGCGACCTCGAACTGGTTCCAGTTGACGCCCGGCGCGGCGGCCTTGATGCCGTCGAAGTCCGTCGGGTAGCGCTGGGCCTCCAGGTAGCCCTGGCGGCCGCCGGTGGAGCAGCCGTTCCAGTAGGAGTAGGACGCCGCCCGGCCGTAGACCGCGGCCACCACCTCCTTGCCGACCAGCGCCATCTCGTGCGCCGAGCGGGAGGCGAAGTTGTCCAGCAGCGCGGTGTCGACCCGCCCGGCGGCGTCCAGCGCCCAGCTGGTGTCCAGGGCCCCGCCGACGCCCGCGTCGGTCGTGGCGGCGGCGTAGCCCTGCTTGACGGCCGCGGCGAGCCCGGCGCCGTTGTCCCCGGCGGCGTAGGCGCTGCCGCCCACCGCCTGGAATCGGCCGCTCCAACCCGCCTGCGGCAGCCAGACGTCGACCTTGGCGTGGTCGTTCGCGCCGGGGTGGGTCAGGGTGACCGTCACCGCGCAGTGCGCCGGGACGTCGGGCACCGGGAAGCCGCCGAGCGGCGGTTCCCCGGGCACCTGGAAGGTCCCCGCCGGCACCGCGACCGCCGTGACGGACTCCACGGCGGTGCCCGCCGGGGCCGGGATCCCGGCCGGGGCGCAGCTGAACGCCGACGGGCCTGCGGTGGCGCTCGCGGCGGTGGCACTCGTGGCGGTGCTCACGGTGGCGGTGCTCACGGTGGTGGGGCCGACGGCGGCGACGAGCTCCGGTGACGCGCTCACCGGAGTGGACACCGCAGCGGCGGCCACCAGGGGGACGGCCGCCGCGACGACGGCCAGGAACCGTCTCTTCATGATCTCTCCTCGGTATCGGGCTTGGCCCCCTCACTCTGGCCGCGCCGGCGGTGACGGCACATCAGTCACCTGACGCTCCGCCGACGCCGCCCGGGGCGTGCCCGAGCGGCCGGGAGGATGGAGTCACATGACCGATGCGCCGGGCCCGGACGGCGGACCACAGTGGGGCCCGCTGGATCCACTCACCGTTCGAAACCCCTTGGAGCACTTGCATGTTCAGCCTTGAGCACGGCCGCCTGCGTCGCCTCGTCACCGGTGCCGCCGCCGGGGTCGGCGCCATCGCCTTCGCCGTCGCCGGCACCGCGAGCGCCGCGACCGAGGACGCGGCCGCCGACCGGGGCCCGAAGCCGACCGTCGTCCTGGAGCACGGCGCGTTCGCCGACGGCTCCAGCTGGGACGGCGTCGTCGCCCGGCTGCGCCACGACGGCTACCCGGTGGTGGCCGCCGCCAACCCGCTGCGCGGCCCGGCCTCCGACGCGGCCGCGCTGCGCAGCGTGATCGACCACGTCAAGGGCCCCGTCGTGCTGGTCGGCCACTCCTACGGCGGCTCGGTGATCAGCGCCGCCGCCGTCGGCCGGCCGCAGGTCAAGGCGCTGGTCTACGTCGCGGCGTTCCTGCCCGCGCCGGGCGAGTCCGCGCTCCAGCTGACCGACGCGTTCCCGGGCTCCACCCTGTCCGGCACGCTGGACCCGGTGCCGGTCACCAACGCCGACGGCAGCACCGGCACCGACCTGTACATCCGGCAGGACCGGTTCCGGGCCCAGTTCGCCGCCGACGTCCCCGCCGACCGGGCCGCGCTGGCGGCCGCCGCCCAGCGGCCGATCGCCCAGGCCGCGCTGACCGAGCAGGCCACCTCCGCCGCCTGGCAGACCGTGCCCAGCTGGGACGTCATCACCACCGAGGACCGCAACATCCCGGCCGACGCCCAGCGGTTCATGGCCGGGCGGGCCCACGCCCACACCACCGAGGTGGCCGCGTCGCACTCCGTCGCGGTGTCCCACCCCGGCGTGGTGGCGGGCGTCGTCGAGCAGGCCGCCCGCGCCACCCGCTGACCGGCGGCCCTGAGCAGGGAGGGCGGCGCCCCCGAGCCGCCCTCCCGATCCGCCGTCCCGCCGTCGGCCCCGGGTCGGCCCCGGAGCGCTGCTCCGGGGCCGATGCGTCAGCGCAGCGCGCGGAAGGCGGTGCGGAGTTCCTCCGCCAGCAGCTGCGGCTGCTCCCAGGCGGCGAAGTGGCCGCCCCGGTCGACCTCGTTCCAGTGGATGATGTTGCCGAAGGTCCGCTCGCCCCAACTGCGCGGCGCCGGGTAGATCTCGGCGGGAAAGACCGTCACCGCGACCGGCAGCTTGGGGATCGGCACCGCGTTGAACGGCCCGCCGCCGGCCCGGGTGCCCTCCCAGTAGAGCCGGGAGGAGGAGGCGCCGGTACCGGTCAGCCAGTACAGCGAGATCGCGTCCAGCATCTCGTCGTACGTGAGGACCTTCTCGGGCTCGCCGTCGGAGTCCGTCCACTCAGCGAACTTGTCGTAGTAGTAGGCCGCCATGCCGACCGGGGAGTCGGCGAGGGAGTAACCGATCGTCTGCGGGCTGCGGTTCATCATCGCCGCGTAGCCGAAGCCGTCGCGGTAGAAGTGCAGCAGCCGGTCGTACGCCCGCACCTCCTCGGCCGACAGGTTCGCCGGGGCCGGGTCGAAGTTGCGCAGCCGGCGCAGCAGGTCCTCCGGCACGGTCCCGGGCATGTTGACGTGGATGCCGAGCAGCCCCTTCGGCTGCTGGACGGCGAGCACCTCGGAGAGGATCGCGCCGTGGTCGCCGCCCTGCGAGACGTACTCCGGGTAGCCGAGGCGCAGCATCAGCGCGTGGAAGGCCCGCGCGATCCGGGCGAAGTTCCAGCCGGCCCTGCCGGGGTTGCCGGAGAAGCCGTAGCCGGGCAGGGTCGGCAGCACCAGGTGGAAGGCGTCCTCGGCGCGGCCGCCGTGGGCGGTGGGGTCGGTCAGCGGGCCGATGACCTTGAGCAGTTCGACGATCGAGCCGGGCCAGCCGTGGGTCATCAGCATCGGCATCGCGCCGGGGTGCGGGGAGCGGATGTGGGCGAACTGGACGTCCAGTCCGTCGAGTTCGGTGACGAACTGCGGCAGCCCGTTGAGGCGCCGTTCCACGGTCCGCCAGTCGTACCGGGTGCCCCAGTGCTCCACCAGCGGGCGCAGCTTCGCCAACTGGGCGCCCTGGCTGCGGTCGTCGACGGTCTCGCGGTCGGGCCACCTGGTCGCCCGGACGCGGCGGCGGAGTTCGTCGAGCTCGCTCTGCGCGACCTTGATGCGGAAGGGGCGGACGCCCGGCGCGGGCCGCGGAGCCGGGGCGGATGCCTGGGCCGGAGCCGGGGTCGGGGCCTGGAGCGGGGTCTGCGCCTGGGCCTGGGCGGACACGCCGACCTGCCCGGCGACGACACCGGCCGCGGCGAGGCCGAGGAACCGGCGTCGGCCGGTGGAGGGGCGGTCGGTGTTTCCGGATGCTGCCATCGAGGACTCCTCGGGTTCGGAACGGGACGGGAGGTGCGGTGCGGACGCCGGGGCACCGGCGCGGCCGTTCAGTGCGCGGTGCCCAGGTGCGCGGTGCCCGGGTGGGCGGCGTCCGGGTGGGCGGCGTCCAGGTGGGCGGTGAAGAAGCCGGCCAGCTTGTCGACGGCCCGGTCGATGTACTCCTGCTGGTCGTAGAGGTCGACATGGCTCGCCCCCGCGATCCGGTGCACCTCGGCCGGGCCGGTGGCGCGTTGGTGGGCCTCGACGGCCATCCAGGCGGTGACGGCACGCTCGCCGACGATCTGCAGCATCGGGCGCGGGCCGATCAGCGGGACGGCGAAGAAGGGGTCGTAGCCGGCCAGGCGGTCGACGCTCTCCCAGGCCAGGGACTTCGCGGACCGCTCGTGCGCGCCGCGCGAGGTGCAGTAGTACGCGAAGCCCTCGGCGCCGTGCTCGCCGCCGAGCTCGCGCGCCTGCTCGGCCGTCTCCGGGAACACCGTCAGCCCGCCGGGGTCCTGCCCCCGGGCGGCGGCGGTGCGGGCCCGGGCGGCCGCGTCCAGCAGGGCCCGGAAGACCGCCGGGTCCTGGCCGCCGTCGGCGCCGAGCCGGAACTGGCGGGACGGGTCGGCGGTGCACACGGTGGCCACCGCCCGGACCCGGCTGTCGCCACCGGTGGCGGCCAGGGAGTACCCGCCGGACGCGCAGATGCCGAGCAGGCCGATCCGCTCGGCGTCCACCTCCGGGCGGGTGACCAGGTGGGACACGGCGGCCTTGAAGTCCTCCACCCGCTGGGCGGGGTCCTCCAGCCCGCGCGGCAGACCGCCGGACTCGCCCTGGTGGGCCGCGTCGAAGGCGAGGGTGACGAAGCCGCGCCCGGCCATCAGCCGCGCGTAGGTGCCGGACGTCTGCTCCTTCACCCCCGTCCCCGGGTGGCCGACCACCAGGGCCGGGTGCGGACCGGGGGCCGGGGTGTCGGGGAGGTACAGGTGCGCGGCGATCTCGATGCCGGCGCTGTCGAAGCGGATCTCTGACCTGGCCATCCGGGGCCTCTTCCTGTCGATCGGCAGACCGCGTGCGCAGCGCATGCACGTCGTAAGCGCGTCGGGCGCACGTCGTATGCACGTCGGGTGCGCGCCACGGGCACGTCGGTGGTTCATGGGTGGTTCGTGCTGCCACCACCGTGGCCCACCGGCGGGTGCCGGGGCTTCGGTCAGATGACTCCGGAACCGACGTGCAGTCATGGAGCGGCCCGCCGCCGACCGGCCCGGACGTCAGATGACCGATGCGGGGCTCCCGGGCCGCCCGAACGATGGAGACCCCCAGGTCACGGACGTCGGCCCGGTCCCACCCCCGCCGACCTCCCTTCCCCCGACAGGAGTCGCTCCCATGGACGCGAACGACGAACCCGCCCACAGGCCGGCCACGGTGGTCCTCGACGCCGCCTTCAAGGCGGACGCCCCCGCCCGGTACGCCCGGCTGCGGGAGCTCGGCCCGATCCACCGGGCCGAGTTCCAACCCGGCCTGGAGGGCTGGGTGGTGGTCGGCCACGACCTCGCCAGGACGGCGCTGACCCACCCCGGCCTGCTCAAGGACGCCACCCCCGCCGCCGACGCCCTCGACGCGGCCGGCTTCGTCCTGCACCGCCCCTCCGTCGGCCTCGGCGCCCAGATGATGGAGGCCGACCCGCCCGAGCACACCCGGCTGCGCCGCCTCGCCGCGGCCGCCTTCACCCCGCGTCGCACGGCCGAACTCGCCCCACGGATCGAGCAGATCGCCCACCGGCTGCTCGACGCCCTGCCGCCCTCGGGCACGGCCGACCTCGTCGAGGCCTACAACGCCCCGCTGCCCGCCACCGTCATCGCCGAACTCCTCGGCGTCCCGGCCGCGCACCACCGCGACTTCCGCCACTGGTCCGCGCAGGCGCTGCGGCCCGCCTCCCCCGAGCACCGCCCCGCACTGGCCGCGCTGCACCACCTGCTGGCCGACCTGGTCGCGGCCAAGCGCCGCCACCCGCAGGACGACCTGCTGTCCGCCCTGGTCTCCGTCCGCGACCGGGAGGCGGGCCGCCTCACCGAGGAGGAGCTGGTCGGCACCGCGCTGATGCTGGTCGTCGCGGGCCACGAGAGCACCGTCAACCTGCTCGGAAACGCCCAACTCGCCCTGCTCCAGCACCCGGACCAGCTACGGCAGTTGCGCGAACGGCCGGAGCTGCTGCCCGGCGCGGTGGAGGAGTTCCTGCGCCACGACACCTCCGTGGAGCTCTCCACCAACCGCTACGCGGCGCAGGACCTGGACCTGGGCGGGGTGAGGATCCCCCGGGGCGGCGTGGTCGTGGTCGCCCTCGGCTCCGCCGGCCAGGACGCCCCGCAGAGCTGCCCCGCCGACCCGGCCGCCCTCGACGTGGGCCGACCCGACGCCCGCCACCTCGCCTTCGGCCACGGCATCCACCACTGCCTCGGCGCCCCGCTCGCCCGGCTGGAGGCCACCATCGCCCTGCGCGTCCTGCTCGCCCGCGTCCCGGAGCTGGAACTCGCCGTCCCGGTGGACTCGCTCGACTGGATCGGCTCCGGCATCATCCGCGGCGTGCTCACCCTCCCCGTCCGCTATCGGCTCGGCTGACCGGGCCGGGCCCGAAGGGACCGTTCCGTCACCTGGCAGACAGGTGACGAAACGGGGCCCGCTTCTGCTGGAGTAGCCGTGACGTGCCCTCGGAGGACCGAGGAGCGGACCGGAGTGAGCAGCCGGCACCGCTGCCGGGCCGCGCCGCCGTTACCGGAACCTGACGCTACCGATGGACGGGCGATACGCGGTCCAGACATGGACCTGACGTTCCGTTCGTACAGTGCCGGACATCCCCGGTGAGCAGGGGCGGACCGCGGCCGCCCCTGCACACCGACCGCACCGACCGAGATGGGCGACGATGTCAACCACACGCCGAGCACTCCCCCGCCGACTCCCCACCGCAGCAGCCCTCCTGCTGAGCGCGGCCACCGCGGCGGCCCTGCTGCCCACCGCCGCACTCGCCACGGAGCCGGACACCGTCACCTCGCACGCCGGCGCCACCACCACCCAGGAGCGCAACCGGATCGACGCCTACTGGACGGCCGACCGGATGAAGCTGGCGGGCGCCATGGTCCCCGAGAACACCCCCGTGCCCGCGGACGACAACACGCCCGACGACCCGCGCCCGCTGGCCCCCAACACCCCGGATCCCGGGGCGGTCTGGACCCACGGCGGCTCGGTGAACAGGAGCGTCGGCCGGCTCTTCTTCACCTTCTCCGACGGCTACGACGGCAGCTGCACCGCGACCGTCGTCACCGGCGCGAACCGCAGCACCCTCGTCACCGCGGCGCACTGCCTGCGGGGTGTCGGGGCGCCCACCGCCGACGGCACCTGGACGCACAACGTCTACTTCGTCCCCGGCTACCGCAACGGGACCAAGCCGCTCGGCGGGTTCAGCATCAAGTCCATGGCCACGTCCTCCCGTTGGGACGCCGACCGGAACGGCACCGGCTCCTCGGACGTCGCCGCGGCCGGTTTCGACACGGGGGTCCTGGTGGCGAACCCGTCTCCCGACGGGCGGCGGCTCGCGGACGTCACGGGGAACCAGCGGATCTCCTTCTCCGATCCCGTCGACGCGGAGTTCGTCCACGCCTTCGGCTACCCGAAGGACCGGCTCAACGATCCCGCTGCCCAGTACGCCGGTTCGCGCATGATCCACTGCGCCGGCCCGAACCGGCAGAGCCCCAAGGCGCCCCTCCTGTGGGGCGAGTCCTGCAACATGGGCCACGGGGCGAGCGGCGGCCCGCACATGGCCCGGTTCGACACCCGGACCGGCACCGGAACCGTCGTCGGCGTCACCACCACCACGGACGAACTCGTGGGCGGGCAGCCGGGCACGCTCTACGCCACCCGCTTCGGTGACAGCGCCCACCGCCTCTACGAGTGGGCCCAGGCGCGCTGACAACGCCAGGGAACGCCGGTGCCGGGGGCGCGGCTCGCACCCCCGGCACCGGCGTCCGTCGCCGCGCCCCGGCCTCCTTCAGGCCGGGACCACCCGGTAACTCAGCATCGCCCAGGGCGTGTTGGACTGGGCCAGCGAGCCGGTGCCCCACGGGACCGCACCCGCGCAGCCCCGGCCCGGGTACAGCACCACGGACGCGGAGCCGTCGGCGACCTGCACCGAGCGGACGGGCGCCGCCAGGGTGTGGCAGGTGCCGAGGTCGCCCAGGTCGACCGTGGTCACCGCGCCGCTCCCGTCGGTGCCGGTGTACAGGTGCGCGCCCGGCTGCAACGGCGGCCAGCCGGCCGCCTGCGCCGAACCGGCACCGAAACCGATCAGGGCCGCGGCCGCGACGGCCGCCGCGGCCGAGCCGCAGAGCATCCTCTTCGAGGTGGACATGTGGGAACCGCCTTCCGTGGGTGTGCCGGGATGCCGAACGATTCGGACCCCGCCGGGTCCTACCCGCCTCCACCCTGGCGCAGGGGCCGGAAGCGCGGCATCGGTCATCTGACTGCACATCACCGGTATCGGCACGAAAGCGGGATCGGTCGAATGACTCCGTACGTCCGGTGACTCCGTACGTCCGGTGACTCCGTACGTCCGGACCGGCTCACCGCGAGCGGTGCGCGGTGCACGGCCGGGGTCAATCCAGCAGTCCGGCGGCCACCCGCCGGACCAGCTCCCGGCGCTGCGCCGCGTCGTCGAAGTCCACCACCGTGCGCACCTCGGGGGCCATGGCGGGCCACAGCATGGCGAGGTGGACCATCAGCGCGAACAGGAACCGGGCCTCGAACCGGTCCGACACCACGCCCCGGGCCTGGGCGTCGGCGAGGATGCCGGTCCGCCTGCGGACCTCGTCGACGGCGTAGCCGTTGAGCGCCTCGTCGCCGCGCTCCAGGTTCTGCCAGGTGATCAGCCGGGGGATCTCCGGGTGCTCGGCGTAGATGTCGCTGAGCCGGGCCGCGAACTCGGGGAGGTCGTCGTCCCCGTCGAAGGGCAGGCTGCCGATGATCTGCTCCACCGCGGAGTTCCAGACCGCGTCGAACAGGCCCACCTTGCTGTGGAAGTAGTGGTAGATCTGCGCCTTGTTGCTCCGGGCGGCCTCGGCGATGCGGTCGACCCGGGCGCCGTGGAGTCCGTGGGCGGCGAACTCGGCCCGCCCGGCCGCGATGAGTCTCTGCTTGGTGGCTTCGGCGTCGCGTTGCATGCGCAGACCTTAGCCCAGCACCGACTAACCGGTTGGTTGACAGCGGGTTCCTTGTCCGGGTGTAATCAACCAACCAGGTAGTTGAAAGTTGGCCGGCGTCCATGGCTCGCGGTCTTCGAACGGCCTGGAGGTTCGATCGGGGAGGGAACTGGACCGTGGGATCAGCCGTGCCGTTGCTCGGTCGGGACAGCGAACGCGAGCAACTCGCCGAGTTCGCCCGGTCCGTGGAGGGCCGCACCCTCCTCCTCCGCGGCGAGACCGGGGTCGGCAAGAGCACCCTGCTCGACTACGCCGCCGACCTGGCCGCCCGGGAGGGGCGGCTCGTGGTCCGGGCCACCGGGGTCGAGGCCGAGTCGGAACTGCCGTACGCCGGACTGCACCAGCTCCTCTACCCGCTGCTGCCACACACCGCCGGACTGGAGCACAACTCCCGGGCGGCCCTCGACGCCGTCTTCGGCCACACCGGCGCCGGGAGCACGCCGCCGTCCCTGATGACCCTCGGCATCGCGGTCCTCGGCCTGCTGTCCTCGGCCTCGGTCGAGCAGCCGCTGTTCCTCGTCCTGGACGACGGCCAGTGGCTGGACGACTCCAGCGCCGCGGTCTGCGGATTCGTCGGCCGCCGGCTGACCGGCAGCCGGTTGAAGCTGCTGCTCGCGGTCCGCTCCGACATCGCCTCCCCCTTCGACACCGCCGCACTGCCCGAGCTGGCCGTCGGCACCCTCACCGACGAGGACGCCGCCCTCCTGCTGGACGGCCACTACCCCGCGCTGGACCGGCAGTTGCGCCGCCTCGTACTGGGCCAGGCCCAGGGCAACCCGCTCGCCCTGCTGGAACTGCCCGGCCACACGGCCGGCCGCCACCCGGAAGGTGCCGCCGCCGAGCCGCAGGCCCTGCGCGGCGCCTCGCCGTCCCGGCGCCTCCAGTACCTCTACGGCACCCGGATCGCCGCCCTGGACGCCACCGTCCGGGCCGAGTTGCTCAAGGGCGCCCTCGACGGCGTCGCGGCCGGGCCCGGCGACGGTGCGGTGCCCGCCGGCCGGTACCGGATGCGCGACGCCGACGAGGCCGTCACCCGCGGCCTGCTGGTGATCGAGCCCGCCAGCGGCGAGTTCGCCTTCCGGCACCCGCTGGTGCGCTCCAGTGTCGTCCAGCTGGCGACCCCCGACCAGCGCCGCGAGGCCCACCGGACGCTGGCGCAGCTCCACCGGGACAACCTCGAACGGCGGGCCGCCCACCTGGCCGAGGCCACCCTGGACCCGGACGAGGAGGTGGCCCGGGTCCTGGAGGCCGCCGCCGAGTCCGCGACCCGTCGCGGCGGCGCGCTCACGGCGGTCACCTGGCTGACCCGCGCCGCCGAGCTGAGCGAGCACCCGGCGGAGCGGTCCCGGCGGCTCGGCGACACGGCGTTCATCGCGGGGCACGCGGCCCGCCTCGGCCACGCCCGCCGGATCCTGCGGGCCGACCCCGGGCCCGACGCCGACCGCTCCCCCGCCGCCGCGCTGGCCTCCGGCTACCAGGCGCTCTACCAGGACGGCGACGTGCGCTCCACCCACCGGCAGATCGCCGCCGCTGTCGAGCGGCTGGTCGGCGGGCTGCCCGGCCACGCCTCCGAGCCCACTGTTGGGTACGACCCCGAGGTGCTGGACCGGCTGCTCGCCCTGCTGCTCGCCACCAGCCAGTTCGCCGCCGACCGGACCCTGTGGGAACGCACCCACGCCCTGCTCGCCACGCTCGGCGAACGGGTCGGCGAGCGGGCCCGGATCTACAGCGCCACCTGGAGCGACGTCGTCCGGCACGGCGCCGGCTGGACCGCACCGGTGGAGCGGGCCGCCGCCGACCTACCGGGCCAGGAGCCCTGGGACGTCGCCCGGTTGGCCGTCTCCGCCTACCACCTCGACGTCCTCAGCCCGCTCCGCCCGCACCTGCAGCGCGTCGTCTCCCGCGAGCTGGAGACCGGCGCGGTCTCCACCGGCATGGTGATGCTGCACCTGATCATGCTGGACCAGATGGCCGTCGGGGAGTGGGAGGCCGCCGAACGGACCGGACGGCGGGCCCTGCTGCGCTCCGACGAGCACGGGCACGAGCTGTTCGCCCAGCAGACCCGGGCCTACCTGGCCCAACTCGCCGCGATGCGCGGGCAGACGGCGACCGCGCGCGAGCTCCAGGCGGTGGTCGACGCCTGGGCCCGCCCGCGCGGCATCGGCTTCCTCACCCAGCTCGCCGACGCGGCCGGCACCACGGCGGCGCTGAGCGACGGCGACTACGAGGGCGCGTACCTCCAGGCCATCGGCATCACCGCGCCGGGCGCCTTCCAGCCCTACGCCCACCAGGCCTCCCGCACCCTGCTCGACCTCGTCGAGGCCGCCGTCCACACCGGGCGCACCGCGCAGGCCCGCGCCCACGCGCTGGCCGCCCGGGAGGCCGGCCTGCCCGCCGTCTCCCCCCGGCTGTCCCTGGTCACCCACGGGGCCCTGGCCATGACCGCCGAGGACGAGGACGAGGCCGCCGGGGCCTACGCGCACGCCGCCTCCCACCCGGCCGCGGCACACTTCCCGTTCGAGCTGGCCCGGATCCGCCTGGCGCACGGCATCCGGGTGCGCCGCGCCCGGGGCGCCACCGTGGCACGGGAGTTCCTCGCCCCGGCCGCCGACTCCTTCGAGCGGCTGGGCGCGGTCGCCTGGGCCGCCCGGGCCCGGGCCGAACTACGGGTCGGCGGCGTCCCGACCCGGCCGGCGGCGCGCACCGCGAGCCTGCTGACCTGGCAGGAGCGCCGGATCGCCGACCTCGCCGCGGGCGGCCTGACCAACAAGGAGATCGGCGAGCAGACCCGGCTGTCACCCCGGACCGTCAGCGCCCACCTGTACCGGATCTTCCCCAAGCTGGGCATCACCACCAGGGCGGCGCTGCGCGACGCCCTCACCGGGCTGGACGAGGCGTCCCCCGCGCCGGACCCGGGCCTGCCGGAGCGCCGCTGACGGAACACCGCTGACTGAACGCCGCTGACTGAACGCCGCCGGGGGCGGGTAGGGCTCGGGGATCCGCCAGGGAGGGAGTCCGGATGTCGCTGCCGCTGACCGGCACCACGGTGATCGCGCTGGAACAGGCGGTGGCCGCGCCGCTGGCCACCAGGCACCTGTGCGACCTGGGCGCCCGGGTGGTGAAGATCGAGCGCCCGGAAGGCGGCGACTTCGCGCGCGGTTACGACCGCAGCGTCAACGGCCTGGCCAGCCACTTCGTCTGGCTGAACCGCGGCAAGGAGTCGGTCGTCCTCGACCTCAAGGCGCCCGAGGGCCGCGCCGTCCTGGCCGACCTGGTGGCCGGCGCCGACGTCTTCCTGCAGAACCTGGCCCCCGGGGCGGCCGCCCGGCTCGGCTTCGGCTCCGCCGAACTGCGGGCCCGGCACCCCCGGTTGGTCACTGTCGACCTGTCCGGCTACGGCACCGGCGGCCCGTACCGGGACAAGCGCGCCTACGACATGCTGATCCAGTGCGAGTCCGGGCTCGCCTCGGTGACCGGCCCACCGGAGCGACCCGCCAAGACCGGCCTGCCCGCCTCGGACATCGCCGCCGGGATGTACGCCCTGACGGCGACGCTCGCCGCCCTGCTCGGCCGGGCCGGCAGCGGGCGCGGCACCGGGATCGAGGTGTCGATGTTCGAGGCGACCGCCGAGTGGCTGGGCCACCAGCTCCACCACACCCAGGGCACGGGGCGGGCACCGGACCGCGCCGGACTCTCCCACCCGGCCATCGCCCCCTACGACGCGTACCCGACGGCCGACGGCCACGAGGTCATGATCGGCATCCAGAACGACCGCGAGTGGGCCCGGCTCGCCACCGGCTTCCTGGACCGCCCCGACCTCGCCGACCACCCCGAGTGGGCCACCAACGTCGCCCGAGTGCGGCGCCGCCGGCTGGTCGACGCCCTGGTGGGCGGCCGGACGGCGACCATGACGGCCGAGGAGGCGGTCAAGCGCCTGGACGCCCTCGCGATCGCCTCGGCCCGGCTGAACGGCATCGGCGACCTGCTGCACCACCCCCAGCTCGCCGCCCGCGACCGCTGGCGCCCGGTGGCCACCCCGGCCGGTGAGGTCCGCTCCCTGCTCCCCCCGTTCGACTTCGCGGAGGTCGAACTCCCGATGGGGCCCGTCCCCGCCCTGGGCGCCCACACCGACTCCGCCCTGCGCGCCCTCGGCTACCCCGCCACCCGCATCGCCGCCCTGCGGGCGAACGGGGTGCTGGGCGGGTAGCGCACCCGTATCCTGGATCCCGACCCTCCGGGCAAGTGGCCTACGGAAAGCACGATCTGACGCTCCGTCATACCGTTACTACGACCGGACGACACCTGGACACGACGGGGGCGCGCGTGGGATCGGCCGGCCGCAGCGGGACGGGCGCGACCCGGGAGCGCGAGCACTGGGGACGCCCCCTCGGGCCGGCCGGGCGCGCGGAACCACCGCTGGTGGTGCTGCGCGGATGGCTCGGACTCGCCTCGGGGCTCGCCGCTCTGGTGGTGGTCCTGCTCGGGGCCTGGTACGCGGGAAAGGGCGAGCCCGGCCCGGTGGACGGGCGGATCCAGGACGCCGTGTACGGGGTGGAACCGCCGTGGCGGTACGCCGCCCGGGGCCTGGACTCCCTGGGGGAACCGCTGGGCGCCGCGCTGCTGGTCGGAGCCGTGGCGGCGGGCTGCCTGCTGCTCCGGCGACCGCGCGCCGCGGTGTTCGCGGTCGTCGGCGTCGCCCTGCCGGTGCTGGCGGCGACGCTGCTCAAACACCTGGTGGGCCGCACCATCCACGGCGGCGACAACCTGTCCTACCCGAGCGGGCACACGACCTTCCTGACCGCCGTCGCCCTCGTACTGGGGCTGCTGGCAGCCGGCGGGAGGGCCCGCCCGCTGCCGGTGCTCGCCGTCGCGGCGGCCGTCGGGGCGGCCATGGCCTGGGCCCAGGTCGCCCTGGGCGCGCACTACGCCACCGACACCCTGGCCGGCGGGTGCACCGCCCTGGCGCTGGTCCCGGCCACCGGATGGCTGGTGGACCGGGCCGCCGACCGACTGGCGGCCCGGTCGGCGTCCGGCGGGATGACGTAGCCTCAGACCCGCTGCCGGAAGACCGGCTTGACCGGGCGGCCGCCGAGCCAGGGGGTGGGGTCGCCGGCGTCGAGGGCCTTGCGGTAGACGGCGCAGGCGGCGGAGACGGCGTCGATGGTGTGGGCGATGTCGGCGTCCGTCAGGGCGCTGCTCACCACGAAGGAGGGGGCCAGCACCCCGCCTGCGAGGAGTTGGCGCAGGAAGAGGGTGCGGTAGGGCTGGGAGGGCTGCCCCAGTTCGTCGAGGGTGGCGAAGACCAGGTTGCTGGCCCGGCCTCGGACCACCACGTGGTCGGCGACGCCCATGCCGGCGGCGGCCTCCCGTACGCCGGCGGCGAGTTGGTCGCCGAGGGCGTGCAGTCGGGCGGTGATGCCCTCCTCGACGTACGTGGTCTGCACGGCCATCGCGGCGGCCAGCGCGTGGGTTTCGGCGCCGTGGGTGGTGGAGAGCAGGAACACCCGGTCGCCGGGGTGGCGCAGCCCGCCGTGTTCCATCAGGTCGCGGCGCCCGGCGAGCGCGGAGACGGCGAAGCCGTTGCCGAGCGCCTTGCCGAAGGTGGAGAGGTCGGGGGCGACGCCGTAGAGGCCCTGGGCGCCCGCCGCGGACCAGCGCAGGCCGGTGATCATCTCGTCGAAGACCAGCAGGCAGCCGTGCCGGTCGGCCAGTTCGCGCAGGCCGGCCAGGTAGCCGGGCGGCGGCTCGGCGTGGCCGGCGGGTTCGAGGATCAGGCAGGCGATCTCGCCGCGGTGGCGGGTGAGCAGTTCCTCGGTGGCGGAGAGATCGCCGTAGGGGAAGGAGACGGTGAGGTCGGTGATCGCCGACGGGATCCCGGCGTCCATCGGGGTGGTGCCGATGAACCAGTCGTCGACCGAGAAGAACGGGTGGTCGCCGCAGACGGCCACCAGGGTCCGCCCGGTGACGGCGCGGGCGAGGCGCACGGCGGCCGTCGTGACGTCGGAGCCGTTCTTGGCGAACTTGACCATCTCGGCGGTGGGCACGGTGTCCAGGAAGCGTTCCGCGGCCTCGAGTTCGAGGATGGACGGGCGGGTGAAGTTGCTGCCCCGGTCGAGTTCCCGCCGTACCGCCTCGGTCACCCGCGGGTGGGCGTGGCCGAGGCTGACGGAGCGCAGGCCGGAGCCGTACTCGACGTAGCGGTTGCCGTCGACGTCCCAGACGTGGGCGCCGTGGCCGTGGCTGATGACCGGGGCCAGGTGCTCGGGGTACTGGTCGTCGCCCTTGGCGTAGGTGTGGGCGCCGCCGGGGATCAGGGCGTGCAGCCGCTCGTTGGCCGCCCGGGATTTCGGAAGAGTGAAGTCGACGGTCACGGCGCTCAGTTCTCCTCCGCGCGCAGGGCCTCGGCGAGGCTGGGCGCCTCCCGGTCCCGCTTGGACATCGACGTGGCGGGCAGCGGCCAGGGGATGGCGAGCTCCGGGTCGTCGAAGGCGATGGTGACGTCCTCGGCCGGGTCGTGCGGGCGGTCGATCCGGTACGAGACGTCGGCGTCGGTGAGTGCCTGGAAGCCGTGCGCGCACCCCGCCGGGATGTAGACGCTGACCTGGGTCTCGCCGGAGAGCTCGAAGGTGGCCACGTTGCGGTAGGTCGGCGAGTCGGGGCGCAGGTCCACGACCACGTCGAACACCTCCCCGTGCGAGCAGCGCACGATCTTCGCCTCCCCGGCGCCGGAGCGCAGGTGCAGGCCGCGCAGCACGCCCCGCACCGAACGGGAGACGCTGTGCTGCACGAAGGCCTCGGGGTCGAGGCCCACCGAGCGGAGCACCTCGGCGTCGAAGGTGCGGCAGAAGAAGCCGCGTTCGTCGGCGTAGGGGGTCGGTTCGAAGAGGTAGGCACCGGCGATCGCCGGGATTTCGGTGGCCTTCACGAGGGTTCCTTGGGCGAGTTGGGGAAGACGGCCGTGGTCAGGGCGGTGAACTGGTGGTCGAGGCTCCGGGTGGCCTCCAGGTTCCGCTCGGCGAGGGTCTGCCGCAGCTCCGTCGCGTGCTTCTCCAGCGCCCGGAACTGCTCGATCAGCCGGTCGGCGTCGACCTCGCGGGCGGGGTGGCAGTACTCCCCCAGCCCCATCCGGGCCATCAGCGCGTCGCTCTTGGCCGCGTAGCTCAGGGCGAGCGTCGGGGTGCCGGTCCGCAGCGCGCAGACCAGGTTGTGGTACCTGGTGGCCACCACGGCGTCGGCGGCGGCCGTCTCCGCCATCAGCTCGGCCAGCGAGGCGGCCCCGGAGACGGAGACCAGCGGGGAGTCGACGGCCTCGACGATCGCGGCGACCACCCGGGCGTCGACCGCGTCGCCGGTGAGCAGCCGGACCGGCCGGCCGTCCTCGACCAGCGCGCGGACGAAGCGGGTGGTGCCGTCGAGGTATTGCCGGTGGACCTGCTCGGACCGGGCGCGGTCGTCGTCGCCGCCGTGGAAGTCCATGACGCCGACGCAGACCCGCCCGTCGGGGGAGCCGGTGGCGGGCGGTGCCGGGAGGGCGAAGGCGATGTCCGGGTGGACGGCGTCGCGCGCGGTGTCCACGCCCATCGCCCGCATGGCGTCGCGGGACAGCTCGTCCCGGTACGAGCGGTGCGCGGCCAGCCGGGCGGACCAGCGCACCAGCGCCCGGGTGGCCGGGTTGCCGATCCGGGCGGCGCCGACGCCGACCAGCGCCACCGGGGTGCGCAGCAGCCGGCCGGAGGCGCAGAGCAGGAACAGCGCGTACGGGAAGCCCCAGGGGCGCAGCGGCAGGGTGGCCTCCAGGACCCCCATGCCCGGGACGATCACCACGTCGTGCCGGCGCACCCAGGCGGCGGTGCGGGCGGCGTCGACGAGCTTGCCCAGGCCCTTGCCGAGGACGGCGCCGGCCCGGGAGGCGGTGCGGTACTCGCCGCGGTACCAGTGCAGCCGGGTGGCGGGGATGCGGTAGCGGGCGGTGACCACCTCCGGGCCGCCGCAGAGCGCGTCCACCGCGGCGTCCGGGTGCTCGGCGCGGAGGTGGCCGAGCACGGCCTCCAGCGAGCCGTCGTTGCCGAGGTTGCCGGAGCCGAGCAGGCCGAACACCCCGACGCGCACCGGGGTTCGCGCGGTCATGCCCGCCTCCCCCCGCGTCCGGCCACCAGGTCGTCGACGGAGGCGGCGGAGCCGTCCGAGGACGGCACGGGGGTGCGGTCCTCGACCCGTTCGCCGGCGCCCGGCCGGGCCCGGCTGGTCATCCAGGCGGCCAGGTGGCCGTAGCAGGCCCGCCGGTCGGCGGTGGACAGCGGCGCCCGGCGGACGGCCGCGGCGAAGCCCCAGACGTACTCGGCGAGCAGCCGGGGCGTGGGGTGCAGCGGCCCGGCCCGGCGCGGGTCCAGGTTGACGCAGCGGGAGCGCTTGGAGGGGTTGGCCCGCTCGGCCCGGGTGGGGTGGTCGCGGCGGAAGTAGAGCAGTTCCGGTACCTGGTGGAAGGGGCCGTGCAGGGTGATCTCGGCGACGAAGGTGCGGTCGGCGTGGTGGTAGCTGTCGTGCGGCTTGACCCGGCGCAGCACGTCGGCCCGCATCACCCCGTAGAAGTCGTCGCCGCCGGGCTCGAACAGCAGGCTGCGGAAGCGCTCCGGGGCGCGCGGGGAGTCGGTGGCGAGGCCGTACGCGTAGGGGACCTTCACCCGGCCGTGCTCGTCGATGACCGCCTGGCCGGAGTGGGCGAGGATGACCTCGGGCCGGTCGTCCAGCGCCTCGACGCAGCGCAGCAGGAGGTCCCGGGCGTAGAGGTCGTCGTGCGAGGCCCACTTGAAGAGTTCGCCGCGGCACTGGGTGAAGACGTAGTTGTGGTTGGGCGCGGCGCCGATGTTCCGGGGCAGCCGGAGGTAGCGGATCCGGGAGTCCTGCGCGGCGTACTCGCGGCAGATGGACTCGGTGGCGTCGGTCGAGGCGTTGTCGGAGATGACCAGTTCGAAGTCCTGGTAGGTCTGGCCGAGCAGGGCGTCGAGCGACTCGGCGAGGTACTCCTGGCCGTTGTAGACGGGCAGGCCGATGCTCAGTCGGGGAACGGCGGTCAAGGCGTCCTCACTTCGGGGATGTCGTCCTCCGTTTCGGGGACGGGGGTGCGGTGGTGCTCGCGCAGGGCGGCGCGCAGTTGGAGCCACCAGACGGCGGCGCCGCAGGCGGTGGCGGTGGCGACGCCCCAGGCGGAGCCGACGGTGCCGGCCGCGGCGGCGCCGCCGAGCCCGCCGCCCAGGTAGCAGGCGGAGGCGAAGAGTTGGCAGCGCAGGCTGCGCCGGGCGGCGGCGAGGGCGCGCAGCCCGGCGGCCGCGCCGCTGCCGAGGCCGGCGCCCGCGACGCCGAGGGTGGCGGGGAGGATGAGCGGCGAGGCGGAGTGCCAGACGTCGCCGAGGACGAACTGTCCGGCCCGGTCGGGCATCAGCAGCAGCGCCGAGCCCCACAGCAGGGCGGCGCCGGCCTGTCCGCCGCCGAGCAGCAGGCAGAACCGGCCGAGCCGGCGCGGTGTCTGCCGCAGGACCCGGGCGGCCTCCGCCACGGTGACCAGGGAGAGCCCCATCAGCAGGGCGAGGAACGGCCCCTGGAGGAGTTCGGCGCCCCGGACGGCGCCGACCGCGCCGACGCCGACGATCGCGCCGAGCCCGTACGCCCGCAGCTGGCCGGCGCCGCTGAGGCTGACGTTCTCGACCAGGTAGCGGCTGCCGAGGTCGCGCTGCTCGCGCAGCCAGCCGCGGGCCTGGGTGACCCGGGGCCGGACGCCGGACTGGAGGAAGCCGTACCCGGCGGCGGCCGCCGCGGCGGCGCCCCAGGCCAGCAGGAAGGCGGCCACGGTGCCCACCCGGGCCGCCACCACCATGGCCGGGATCAGCGCGAGGCCCTGCACCAGGTCGTTGGCGAAGGCCTTCCGCCCGGTGCCGGCGGCGAAGAAGGCGAACCGACGGGAGTCCTGGAGCAGCAGCGCCGGCAGGGCGAGGCCGAGGCTCGCGAACGCGGGCCCCACGTCGCCGCCGAGGCCGAGCCCGACCAGCAGGCAGACGGCGCCGAGGGTGGCGCCGACGGCGAGCGCGGTGCCGGAGGACCGGGCCGCCGCGGCGCGCCAGGTCGCCTCCGGCACGCCGCTGAACCGCACCATCAGCGGGTCGGTGGCCAGCCCGCGGGAGACGTTGAGCACCACGCCGTAGGTCAGCCAGGCCAGGCTGAACACGCCGAACGCGTGCACCCCCAGCTCCCGGGCGACGTAGATGCCCACCGCGAAGTTGATCATGCTGGTGACCGCCTGGTCGGCCAGCCCCCAGGACACCCGGCCGAGCACGCCCCGCCCGGCGGGCCGGGCCTGCGCCCCGTCCCGGCCCGCCGATGCCGTCGTCCTCACCTCCTCGGTGGTCATCGGCGTCAGGCCTTGATCAGCCCGGCGCCCCGCAGGGCGTCGGCCGCGGCGGCCACGGTGTCGAACGGCAGCCCGGAGCGCTCGGCCACGTCCAGCAGGCCGTGCTCGCCGTCGGAGAGGCTGAGCACCCACAGCATGGCCAGCTGGGCCTGCTTGGCGTCGCTGCGCCCGCCGAGCGAGTCGTACAGCCCGCGCCGGCCCAACTGCGGTTCGCCGTAGGGGCTGAGGTTGAGGTAGCGCCGGTTGCGGTCGAGCACGGCGAAGGCCTCCCGGCAGACCGCGAGGGTGTCCGCCATCGCCTCGGGCCGCACGAAGTCCAGGTCGTCCGCCGAGGTGTGGTACTCGGGGTACCCGGCGTACGGGGTCCGGCTGAGCGAACCGACGCCGAGGTCGAACCCGGGCGAGCAGTACTGCCGCTCGTCGTAGCCGTACGGCGTGAACTCGGTGACGCGGTGCGGGCGTTCGGAGGTGCGCAGGACATGCCCCAGCACCCGGTCGATCTCCGCGTCGCCGCGCCGGCTCTGCTTGTACGTCAGCTGCCCCCGGTCCCCGGCGCAGGCCAGCACCAGGCCGTGCTTGACCCGGTCCACCCGCTCCCGGTTGCGGGCCAGCCAGGTGATCGCCCCGATGGTGCCCGGGGCGAAGACGAACCGGTAGGTGTAGTAGGGCGTCCGCTCGGCCAGTTCGCGGGCCAGGAAGGTCGCCACCGCGATGCCGGCCAGGTTGTCGTTGGCCAGCGCGGGGTGGCAGACGTGGCAGGAGACCAGCACCTCGTCGGCGACCTGCCCGGGGACGACGTGCTCGGCGTAGGTGAGGTGGCCGTCCGCGAGGGTGGAGTCGATCCGCACCTCGTAGTCGCCCTCGGGCAGCGCGTCCAAGGTCTCCTGGGCCAGGCAGAACCCCCACTCCGGGGTGTAGTAGCTGGTGCGGTAGGGCACCCAGGTGGGGTGGTCCGGCAGGGTGTGGAGGTGCGGGCGCAGCTCGCTCAGCGGCATGGTGGCCGCGACCGGCACGCTGTAGCCGAGCACGTGCAGGCTGGACGCGGCGAGGTCGACGACCCGGCGGCCCGCGGCGTCGGCGACGTAGGCGTCCCGGACGTTCCACTCCTGGGGCACCGTCCAGTCGAGCACCTGCGTCCCGGTCGGCACCTCGTGCACCGTCAGCGGGACGTACTCGCCGACGACGTCCAGGGTGGCGCGCACGCCGTCGCCGGTGATGCTCCGGCGGAGCGGGTACAGCCGCTCCACCAGGGCGTGCATCCGCTCGCCGACCCCGGTCACCGGCGCCACCGCAGGGTGTCGTCGACGGCGCCGGCGCCGGTGGCCTCGCGGAGCACCGCCAGCCGGGTGAAGCGCCGCTCGAAGTCCTCCCTGGTCAGCCCGAACTTCCGGTAGGCCTCGGCGAGTTCGACCGCGCCCTGCTTGACCGTCCACTCGCAGTCGAAGCCGGGCAGGGCGGCCCGGAACCGGGAGAAGTCCACCCGGTAGGAGCGCGGGTCGGCGCCGTTCTCCCCGGTGATCACCACCTGGGCGCCGGCCACCGCCTCGGCGACCTGCTCGGCGATCTCGGCGACCGTGACGTTGTTGGCCTCGCTGCCGATGTTGAAGGCCCGGTCGTGCACCGCCTCGCGCGGCGCCTCCAGCGCGGCCGTGAAGGCCCGGGCGATGTCGGCGGCGTGCACCAGCGGGCGCCAGGGGGTGCCGTCGGAGAGCACCAGCACCTCGCCGGAGAGCAGCGCGTGGCCGACCAGGTTGTTCAGCACGATGTCGGCGCGCAGCCGGGGCGAGTAGCCGAAGGCGGTGGCGTTGCGCATGTACACCGGGCTGAAGTCGCCGTCGGCCAGGGCGTGCAGGTCGTCCTCCACCCGCACCTTGGACTCCGCGTACGGGGTCACCGGGCGCAGCGGGGCGTCCTCGGTCACCAGCTCGTCGCCGCCGGCCGCGCCGTAGACGGAGCAGGTCGAGGCGTACAGGAAGCGCTTCACCCCGGCCTCGCGGGCCAGCTCGGCCAGCCGCACCGAGGCGTGGTGGTTGATGTCGTAGGTGAGGTCCGGCGCAAGCGAGCCGAGCGGGTCGTTGGAGAGCGCGGCCAGGTGGATCACGGCGTCCACCCCGGCCACGTGCTCGGCGGTCACGTCGCGCAGGTCCACCCGCCGGCCCGGCGGGTCCGCGGGCTTCGGGCCGAGGACGCACTCCGCGAACAGGCCGGCGTCCAGGCCGACGACGTCGTGGCCGGCGGCGGCGAGCACCGGGGCCATCACGGTGCCCAGGTAGCCCTGGTGTCCGGTCAGCAGTACGCGCATGGTTCAACCCCCCAGGTTGAGAGTGACTTTGGTGGCGTCGAAGGCCTCGGCGTAGCGGGCGTGGCATTCGATGCCGCGGATCCGGGCGAGCCCGAGGAAGGCCTCCCGGTCGTACCAGGGGCGGTGCCGCTGCGAGGGGTAGTGCTCCTGCAGCAGCCGCCCCTTCCGTTCGGCGGTCTCCGGGCTCAGCGGCTGGTAGGCCGTCGGGCGGCCGAGGTCGGCGTCCCACTTGACGATCTCGTAGCCGAGCACCAGGTGGTCGCGGAACGCGGTGGGGACCAGCCGGGCCAGGCCGCGGTGGTCCTGGTGGGCGTCGGCGGTGCGCGGGGCGAGGACCAGCTGCGGGTCGGTGCGCCCGCGCAGTTCCTCGACGGCGGCCTTGGCCTCCTCCCAGTGCGCGGGCAGCCGGCCGTCCGGCAGCTTGAGCACGGTCAGCCGCAGGTCGGCGCCGGGGCAGAAGGCGGCCAGCGCGGCCTGCTCCTCCTGCTCCCGGGCGCTGCCGCCGCCGGAGAGCACCAGCGCGTCCACCCGCAGCCCGGGACGCGCCTCGCACAGCGTCAGCAGCGTGCCGCCGGCGCCGATGGCGATGTCGTCGCAGTGCGCGCCGACCGCGGCGATCCGCTCCAGCGGCCCGGGGCCGAGCCGGATCACGAGGACCTCACCGCGGCCCCGTCCCGCTCCCAGACGGCCCAGGGGCGGTCGCCGTGGGCGTAGGCGGCGTCCAGGGCGGCCCGCTCCTTCACGGTGTCGGTGGGCTTCCAGAAGCCGCGGTGCTGGTGGGCCACCAGGCGGCCGCGCTTGGCGAGTTCGGTGCAGCCGTCGGCGACCAGGTCGCCGTTCTCCGGGATGTGGTCGAAGATCTCCTGGCGGAGCACGAAGTACCCGCCGTTCTCCCACAGCGGCATGTCGCTGACCGCGGTGATGCCCCCGACCAGGCCGTCCTCGCCCAGGTCCACGCAGTGGAAGGAGGACTGCGGCGGCACCACCATCATCGACGCCCCGGCGTCCCGCTCGACGAAGCGGTCGATCATCTCCGGCAGCGGCGCATCGGTGAGCACATCGGCGTAGTTGGCGAGGAACATCTCGTCGCCGTCCAGGTGGTGGCGCACCCGGCGCAGCCGCTCGCCGATCGGCGACTCGATGCCGGTCTGCGCGAAGGTGATCGTCCAGGAGGCGATGTCGGTCGACAGCAGTTCCGTGCGCCCGCCCCGCAGCACGAAGTCGTTGGACGTCGTCTCCTGGTAGTTGAGGAAGAAGTCCTTGATGTGGTGGGCGCCGTAGCCGAGGCAGAGGATGAACTCGGTGTGCCCGTAGTAGGCGTAGTAGCGCATCACGTGCCAGATCAGCGGCCGGGGGCCGACCATCGCCATCGGCTTGGGCACGTCGTCGGAGGCTCCGCTGCGCATCCGCAGCCCGTAACCGCCGCAGAACAGGACGACCTTCACCGCTCCCCCTCGACGATGCTCAGTTCCGGGATGGGGAAGACCAGGCGGCCGCCCCACTCGTGCACGAAGGACAACTGCTCGACCAGTTCGGCCCGCAGGTTCCACGGCAGGACCAGCACGTAGTCCGGCCGGTCGGCGGCGATCTGCTCGGGCGCCAGGATCGGGATGCGGGTGCCCGGGGTGAACCGGCCGTGCTTGTACGGGTTCCGGTCGACGGTGTACGGGAGCAGGTCGGGCCGGATGCCGCAGTGGTTGAGCAGGGTGTTGCCCTTGCCGGGGGCGCCGTAGCCGACGACGCTCTCGCCGCGCTCGGCCACCCCGATCAGGAAGCTCAGCACGTCCCGGCGGACCTTGGCGACCCGGGCCGAGAACTCGGTGTAGCCGGCCAGCTCCTGGAGCCCGGCGGCCTTCTCCCGGGCCAGCACGTCGGCCACCCGCGGGGTCGGCTCGCCGGCCGCCTCGGCCGGCCGGGCCCACAGCCGGATCGAGCCGCCGTGGGTGGGCAGCAGCTCGACGTCGACCAGGGTGAGCCCGCCGCTGGCCAGCGCCCGGATCGCGGAGGCGACCGTGTAGTACTGGAAGTGCTCGTGGTAGATGGTGTCGTACTGGTTCTCCTCGATCAGGGTCAGCAGGTGCTGCACCTCGATCGAGACCCAGCCGTCGTCGGCGACCAAGGCGCGCAGCCCCCGGGTGAAGCCGACCACGTCGGGGATGTGGGCGTAGACGTTGTTGGCCACCACCAGGTCCGCCGGGCCGTGTTCGGCGCGGACGTCCGCGCCGGTGTCCGGGTCCAGGAACGCGGTGAGGGTGGGCACCCCGGCCTCGCGCGCGGCGGCGCCGACGTTCACCGACGGTTCGACGCCCAGGCAGCGGATCCCGCGCTCCACCACGTGCCGCAGCAGGTAGCCGTCGTTGCTGGCCACCTCGACCACGAAGGCGTCGGCGCCCAGCCCGAGCCGCTCCACGGCCCCGGCGACGAAGCCGCGGGCGTGCTCCACCCAGGAGGTCGAGAAGGAGGAGAAGTACGCGTACTCCTGGAAGGTCTCCTCGGGCGTGATCAGCGGCGGGATCTGCGCCAGCCAGCAGTCCGTGCAGACCCGCAGGTGCAGCGGGTACGCCGGCTCCGGCCGGTCCAACTGGTCGGCGGCGAGGAAGCTCTCGCACGGCGGGGTCGCCCCCAGGTCGACGACGCTCCCCATCGCCGTCGAGCCGCACAGTCGGCATCGTGTCATTGACTGCTCCCATTCCTGCCCGCGCGGGTGCCCCGCCGCGGGCCAGCGTGTCCGTTCCCCACCGGCGGCGCGCCGACCGCGCCGCCGGACCGGGCCGCGATCGCGGCCCGGTACCCCTCCACCAGGTGCTCCAGCCCGACGGCCGGGCTGAACCCCTGCTCGTACCGGCGCCGGGCGGCCCGGCCCAGCGCCCGGTTGGCCGCCGGGTCGGCCGTGATCCGGCGCAGGCAGGCCGCGAGCGAGGCCGCCTCGCCCGGCCGGTGCAGCAGCCCGGTCACCCCGTCCTCGACGAGTTCGACGAAGGCGCCGTGACCGGCGGCGACGGCCGGCACCCCGGCCGCCATCGCCTCCACCACCACCAGCCCGAAGGCCTCCAGCCAGGTCGACGGCGCCACCACGGCGACCGCCCGGGCGACGGCCTCCCGGCACTGCGCCTGGTCGTACAGGCCGACGCAGCGCACGTCCGCCCGGCCGGCCGCCCAGGCCCGCACCTCCGCCTCCAGCGGCCCGGCGCCCGCGATCACCAGCGGCACCCCGACCCCGCCCTCGGCGGCGAGCCGGTCCCAGGCCGCCATCAGCAGCCGCACGCCCTTGGCCTCCGCGAGCCGGCCCAGGTAGAGCAGGTGCTCCCCCGCGCCGGTGCGGACGGTGCCCGGCTCCGGCACGAAGTTGTGCTTCACCGCCAGCCGTTCGGCCGGCAGCCCGGACCGCACCAGGACCTCGCGCTGCGCCGCGGAGATGCAGAAGAACCGCTCCACCCCCGTCCACCAGCGCCGCCGGTTGACCACCAGGCCCACCGCGAGCGGCACCGTCGCCAGCCGGGAGCCCCGGTAGCAGCCGTGCCGCACGGCGGGCAGCGGCGAGCCGCCGACGCACTCGGTGCACGGCCGGCCGTCCCGCTGGAGGGTGCCCGGCGGGCAGACCTGGGTGTAGTTGTGCAGCGTCGCGACGGCGGGCACGCCCGCGTCGGCGCAGGCCGCCAGCACCGCGGGCGACAGCAGCGGGAAGACGTTGTGGACGTGCACCACGTCCGGCCGCGCGGCCCGCAGCCGGGCGGCCAACTCCGTGCGCACCGCCGGGTTCCAGGGCACCAGCAGCGGCACCGCGACCTTGCCCGGCAGCGAGCGGCGGGCGATGTCGTCGCTGCGCCGCTCGAACAGCTCGACCCGGTGGCCGGCCTCCCGCAGCAGGCCCACCTCCTGGTCGACGACCTTGTTCTCCCCGCTCGGCTGCGCCGAGGCGTAGCGGTTGTGCACCACGAGGACGCGCATGTCAGGTGAGCTCCGTTCGCCGGGCCCGGGGCGCGGTGCGCCGCCGGGGAGCAGCAGGGGTCGGGAGGAGGGCGGGCGACGGCAGGGCGGCGGGCCCGGCGGGCGCCGCCAGCAGCGAGGCGGCCACGGTCAGGTGCAGCAGGTACGGCGAGGCGTCGCCCAGCCCGGCCTCGGTGTACGAGGCGATCGCGCAGTAGCTGATCAGGAAGATCGCACCGGCCCGGGCGAGCGAGGGCGGCCGCAGCAGCGCGACGCCGCCCAGCACCACGAAGACCACGGCCACCACGGCGACCCCGGCCAGGCCCTGTTCGTTGTAGACGGCCAGCCAGCTGTTGTCGATCGGCAGCCCGCCGAAGGATTTGTCGCCCAGCCCCATGCCGAAGACCTGCTCGACGGTGGTCCGGGGCGCCGCCAGCAGGGCGTCCCAGACCTTGGCCCGGCCGGTGAGGTTGGAGATGTTCTCCTGGGTCTGGCCGCGCAGGAACCAGGCCTGGAGCAGGGAGTTCAGGCCCACCCCGACCACGGTGGCGAGCAGCACCGCCCAGCTGAACAGCCGGCGGGCGGCGGCGCTGGTCAGCAGCAGCGAGCCGATCGCCAGCAGCAGCCCGGCGATCAGTCCGATGGTAGCGGTGCGGGTGTGGGTCAGCGCGAGCAGGACGAGCGAGGGCACGATGATCGTCGCCGCGCTCGCCCCGGTGGTGCGGCGGTCCAGCAGGAGCAGCACGGTGAGCCCGATGATCACCGCCGCGTACTGCCCGATCTGCGGCGGGGTGAGCGGCCACAGCGCGCCGACCAGCCGCCCGCCGTAGACGTCGGGGAAGGCCGCGCCCGGTGAGGCGACCAGGCCGGCGGCCACCGAGACCAGCACCACGAAGTACATCCGGATGTGGAACCGGACGAAGCTCTGGCTGCCGTCCCACCAGCGGCTGAGCAGCCACAGGGTGGCGACGAAGAGCGTCAGCCGGAAGCAGCGGAACAGCGCGCCGTAACCGGAGTGCAGGTTGGCGCTGGAGATCACGCTCAGCACCAGCAGCAGGGTGAGCAGGAACAGGAGGGCGCTGGGCCGGATCCGCAGCCGCAGGTTGAGCAGCAGGGCCAGCGCGAAGGCGGAGACCAGGGCGCCCATGGTGGCCATCTGGATCAGCGAGCGGGGCAGCGGGATGATCGTCTGTGCCCCGGCGGAGCCGAGGGTGTTGAGGATCAGCAGGCCCCAGATCAGCTCGACGGTCCTCGGCGGGCCGGCCGGGCGCCCCTCGCGGGTGAGGTCCCGGGCGCGGGTCGCGGTCGCGGCCATCTCAACCACCGGCCCCGGGCTTGAGGGTGCTGCCCTGGTCCTGCTGGTACGGCGCGCCCTGCCACTGCTCGAAGTCGAGGGTGCGGCTCGGGTCGTGGGCGACGAAGCTCCACGGCCCGACGTAGGTGTTGTCGTGCCAGCGGTTCTGCTGCTTGCCGGTGACGGCGTCGGCCACCGGTTCGCCCTTGTACGGCGACCAGTCCGGGAAGGTGCCGTAGTTGGCCAGCACCGCCATCCGGCCGCAGGTCGAGGTGCAGCCGACCACGGACGGGTCCAGCGTGAAGCGGTTGTCGTGGACGTCGACGCGCTGGGTCTTCCAGCGGCAGTCGTCGTACAGCGGTGCGGCGGCGATGCCCGGCCGGGCGCAGCGGGCGGTGTCCTGGACCAGCAGGGTGCAGGCGCCGGAGGAGGTGTTGGCCGGGCTGTTGCAGAACCGGTCGGCGTTCTCCCACAGGGTGATGCCGGACCAGTTGTCCTCCAGCGTGTTCCGGTCGATCTCGATCTTGTCGGTGCGGGCCTTGATCCGCGGTTCGCCGCCGGACTCGGACAGGTAGACGGTGGCGAACGGGAAGGTGTCGCCGCGGTCGGCGGAACGGCGGCCGTCCACCCAGTTGTTGCGCCGGATCGTGTTGTCGCGGATGACGGCGTTGTAGCTGGTCTCGTAGATCAGCGCGGCGCCGTCGTTGGACTCCAGCAGGTTGCCCTCGATCCGGAAGTCGTTGTTGTTCGTGTCGGCCCACAGGCCCGTCCCGCGGTTGTCGTGCACCCAGTTGCCGAGCACGTCGGCGCCGTTGACGGCCCAGAACTTGACGCCGCCGGTGCAGCCGCAGCCGGGCTGGCGCTTCTCCCACTGGTCGGTGTCGTTGCCGGTGATCTCGTTGCCCTCGACCAGCAGGTCGCCCAGCGGCGCGCCGGACTTGTAGGCGTTCATGCCGTACTGCCCGTTGCCGCGCAGGCAGCTGGCGCGGACCTTCTGGTGGGCGCCCGCCATCAGCCCGGCGCCGGAGTTGCGCTGGATCGTCGCGTGCTCGATCACCCAGCCGTCGGCCGAGTCGTGGTTGACCACGCCCTCGTTCTGCGGGGCGACGAAGCCCTGCACGGTCAGGTAGCGGAGGGTGACGTTCCCGGCGCCGCCGCCGAAGGCGTACTGGTTGGTCCCGTGGCCGTCGAGCACCGCGCCGGGCGCGCCGAGGTAGCTGTCGCCGTCCTTGGGGACGACCTGGGCGTAGCGGTCCGCTTCGAGGCTGTGCGTCCCCGGTCCGAGCCAGAACGTGGTGTTCGGCGGGCTGGCCTTGGTCTTCGCCGCCAGGTCGTTGACCACCTCGGGGTCGACCGTCACCGCGCCGGCGGGCGCGGTGGCCGGCCCGGCCTCGGTGTGGTCGCACACCCGGGCCACCGCCGTGGCCGGGGACGGCGGGGCGGTCGGCTCCGCCGGGGCGTCCGACGTGCTGGTGCAGCCCGCCGCCGCCAGCAGCGCCAGCACCAGCACCGACGCGGCCGACGCCGCCCGGCGCCACCTGGTGATCCCCACCGTCCCCATCCTCCCGCTAGCCCCGGAACCCGAGGACGCTGATGAACTCCCGCTCGCCGTCGGCGGTTCCGGTGCCGATCAGCGTGGTGGCGGGCTCCTTGCGGCCGAAGCCGACCGAGTACCAGCCCAGCGGCGGCGTGCTCTCGCCGCGGTGCGCCCGCCAGGTCAGCTGCCCGGGCAGGTCGAGCACCGCGGAGCGGTCCTGGCCGTCCCTGGTCCAGGTCAGCACGGCCCGGTGGCCGGTCAGTTCGGCGCTGACCGCCGGGCCGAGGTGGAACGCCAGGCGTACGGCCCGCGCCGGGCCGCGCACCTGGTCGACCACCCGCAGCTCCCGGGTGGCGGCCGTCAGCTCCACCCGGCGGCGGTGCACCGTGTCCTGGTAGCCGTCGTGCTCGGCGCACCAGCGGGCCACCGCCGGGTCGGAGGTGTCCGCGACCAGGACGCGGGTGCGGGCGTGCCTGGTCCACAGGAACGGGCCGCCGGGGACGGACTGGTCGGTGCCGGCCAGCTCCAGGGTGTTGTGGCCCAGCGTCGAGCGGAAGTAGCGCCGCCACTCGGGCTGCCCGTGGTAGCAGTACGTCCCCGGGTCGGCGAGCACGTCGACGCCCTCGTAGCGGACCTCCACGGACAGCGCGTCGGCGTGGCCGTGCGCGGCGATGGACAGGAAGCCGTGCGGGCCGCCGTCGCAGCGGCACCAGATCTCGCCCGTACGAGTCTCGCCGGGGCCGGTCTCCGCCCGGCCGCTCCACGCCGGGGCCCGCAGCACCGTCATGCCCGCGTCCGGGAAGTGCACCGGCCGCGCCGCCGGGCGGGCCACCGTGCCGTCCTGGGCGTACGGCCGCAGCAGCGCGGCCAGCAGCGGGGTGCGCACATCGGTGCCGGTCACCGCCGGCCACCAGGCGAGCCGGCCGAACACGGCCTCCCCGGTGGCCAGCAGCGAGGCCCAGCGGTCGCTGCCCGCGCCGTCCAGGACCAGGCCGTGCCCGTCGTCGGCGTCCCCCTGGCGGGGCGGGCGCAGGCGCTCGTCCACCACGGCCGCGAGGGCGTCGGTCATCCGCAGCAGCACCAGCCGGACGGTCCCGGGGACGGGCACGGCGGCCGCGTCCGCCTCGGCCACCGCGGCCAGGCCGAGTTCCAGGACCAGTCCGTGGTACTCGGTGGCCAGTTCGCGGTTGAGCCCGGAGGGGAAGGTGTTGGCGCGCAGCTGCCGCTCCAGCGAGCGCAGCGCGTCGGCGCGCCAGCGCTCCGAGGCGGGGAACCAGTCGAACGCGCAGGCCGCCGCGAACTGCCCGGCGTCCTCGGCGATCACGTGGTTGTTCGCCGAGGAGCCCCGGCTGGGGAAGGCGGCCAGCCAGTGCTGGTGGTGCCAGATCTGCTCCAGCGCCACCGGGTTGTCCTCGAACAGCCCGGCCGCACCGGGCCAGCCGTCGAGCAGTCGGCGCACCCACACCCAGGACAGCAGCCGGATGCCCAGCTCGATGCCGCTGATCCAGTGCACGCCGCGCAGCGGCGGGTTGGCCTGCCACCAGGACTGCAGGTGCTCGGCCGCCCGCTCGGCGTACCGCTCGTTGCGGGTCAGCGCGTAGGCGGCGGCGAGCACCGTCAGGTGCTGGTGCCGGGACGGCTCCCAGATCTGCTTGATGTCGCCGACGGCGTCCTCGTCCCGGTAGGGCAGGTCGAAGGCGTAGCCGTCCGGTGCGCGTCGGCCGGTCTTCGGGTCGAGCCACCAGTCCGGGGCGGCCAGGTCGGCGCGCTCCACCCCGAAGTACTCGGCGTGCCCGTCCATCAGCCGGTCCGCCGCGGCGACCAGCCGCTTGGCGGCGTCCGCCGGGACGGCGGCGAGCGCCCCGGCGGGCAGGACGGCGGTGAACCGGGCGCCGGTGACGGCCGGGGCGCTCGGCGGCGCCGAGCGCCACCGCCGCCGGCGCAGCACGTCGCCGGCCCGGCCGCCGACCTCCCGCGGTCCCATCCGGGACAGCCGGCGCAGGTACCAGCCCGGGCTCATGGTCACTTCGGCCCCGCCAGGGTCACCGGCGCGCCGCCGGCCAGGGCGGCCTGGACGGCGAGGGTGGCCGCCGTGGTGGCGACCAGCGACTCCAGCGGCACCGGCATCGGCCCGCCGGTCCGCACCGCCTTGATGAACGAGGCCAGTTCGGCGGACTGGCCCTTGTCCCGGGCCTTCGGCAGCCGGGAGCTGACCCAGCGCTTGCGCCCGGCCGTGCCGCTGAAGTGCACCGAGGCGCGGACGAAGTCGTCGAGCTTGAGCACCTTGCCGTCCGCGACCAGGTCCAGCGTCTCCTTGGGGAAGCCGGGCGCGCCGGTGGTGACGTAGCTGAGGGTGGCGGTGGAGCCGTCCGGGTAGCCCAGCACGATCTGCAGGTCCTCGTTGCCGGCCGGGGCGACGGCGTACACCGAGACCGGGTCGGCGCCCAGCAGCCAGCTCGCCGTGTCGATGAAGTGCCCGCCCTCGCCCGCGAACCGCGAGCCCTCGGTGCCCTGTTGGAGGTACCAGCTGCCGTGCTGGAGCCGCCCGGCGTTGACCAGGTAGCGCAGGCTCGCCGGGCCGCCGCGGGCGCCGAAGTGGCTCCTGGCCTCGCGCAGCAGCGGCGCGAAGCGGCGGTTGAAGCCCACCTGGAGGCGGTCGTTGCCGGACTCCTCCACCGCGGCGAGCACGCGCGCCAGTTCGGCCTCGGTGAGGGCCAGCGGCTTCTCCACGAACACCGGCTTGCCGGCCAGCAGCGCCCGCTCGGTCAGCGCGGCGTGCGAGCTGTGCCGGGTGACCACGAAGACCGCGTCGATCGAGTCGTCGCCGAGCACGGCGTCCAGGTCGGTGGTCGCCCGGTCGAAGCCGAACTTGCGCTGGGCGTTGGCCGCGGACAGCGCCGTGGTGGTGACGACGGTGGACAGCGCGACGCCCTCGCGCTGGGCCAGGTGCGGCAGCAGCATCGACGTCGCGTAGTTCCCCGCGCCGACGAACGCCAGCCGCACCGGCGTCCCGGCCGGCCGGGCGGGGGCGGTGGCCCGGCCGGGGCGCCGTACCTCGGGGACGGCCAGCGTCGGGGCCTGCGCCGCCTGCCCGGCCTCGGCGCCCGGGTACCGGAACAGCACCGCCACGGCCTTCAACTCGCCGTCCTTCAAACGCCGGTAGGTCTCCACCGCGTCGTCGAAGTCGGCGATGTGGGAGATCAGCGGCGCCACGTCCACCCGGCCGCGGGCGGCGAGGTCGAGGAAGCAGGCCAGGTTGCGGCGCTCGGTCCAGCGCACGTAGCCGATCGGGTAGTCCCGGCCCGCCAGCTCGTACTCCGGGTCGTAGCGCCCGGGGCCGTACGAGCGGGAGAACCGGACGTCCAGCTCCTTCTCGTAGTAGGCGTTCCACGGCAGGTCGAGGCGGCACTTGCCGATGTCCACCACCCGGCCGCGGTCCCGGCTCAACTGCGCGGCCAGCTCGACGGGTTGGTTGCTGCCGCCGCCGGCCGCCAGGTACACCTGGTCCACGCCGTGGCCGTCGGTCAGCTCGGCGACGGCGGTCTCCACCACCGCGGAGCCGGGATCGCCGCAGGCCACCGCGCCCAGCCGCTCGGCGAGTTCGCAGCGCACCGGGTCGGGGTCCGCCCCGACCACCCGGACGCCCGCGGCGGTGAGCAGCTGCACCACCAGCTGGCCGATCAGCCCCAGGCCGATCACCAGCGCCACCTCGCCGAGCTGCGGCTCGCCCTGGCGCACGCCCTGGAGGGCGATCGACCCGACGGTGCCGAAGGCCGCGTGCTGCGGCGCGAGGCCGTCCGGGACCGGGGTGTAGAGGTTCTTCGGCACCCAGTTCAGTTCGGCGTGCAGCGCGTGCTCGTTGCCCGCGCAGGCCACCAGGTCCCCGACCTTGACGTCGTCGACCCCGGCGCCGACCTGCTCCACCACCCCGCACAGCGAGTAGCCCAGCGGCGTGTAGGAGTCCAGCTTGCCCATCACCTTGCGGTAGGTGGCGGGCAGGCCGTTGGTGGCGACGCTCTGCATAACCTTGGCCACCTGGTCGGGGCGCGAGCGGGCCTTGCCCACCATCGACATCCCGGCCTCGGACACCTTCATCAGCTCGGTCCCGGTGGAGATCAGCGAGAAGGCGCTGCGCACCAGCACCCCGCCCGGCTTGCACCCCGGCACCGGCACGTCGAGCACCGACAGTTCGCCGCTCTTGTAGTTCTGCACAACCTGTTTCACCGGAAGTCCCCTTGCTTCTCTCGCAGTTCAGTGGGCGGCGGAGCCGGAGGTCGCGCCGCGGTACCAGTACTCCAGGGTCAGCACGTGCCACAGGTGCTTGGAGAAGTCCTGCTGCCCGGCGGCGTCCTCGGCAGCCAGCCGGGCCAGCGCGTCACGGCGCAGGAAGCCGGAGCGCACCAGCTCGCCGTCGTTGATCACCTCGCGCACCAGCGGGGCGAGGTCCCGGCTCATCCAGGCCCGCAGCGGCGCGCTGAACAGGCCCTTGGGCCGGTACACGATCTCCCGGGGCAGCACGGAGGTGGCCGCCTCCTTGAGCACGGCCTTGCCCTGGCGTCCGACGATCTTGCGGTCGCCGGGCACCGTGAACGCGGCCCTGACCACCTCGACGTCCACGTACGGCACCCGCACCTCGGTCGACGCGGCCATGCTGGAGCGGTCCGTGTAGGCGAGGTTGAGGCCCGGCAGGAACATCCGGGCGTCGCCCAGGCACATCCGGTTGACGAAGTCGTCGAGCTCGTTGTCCCGGTAGACGTCCGCGTGCTCGTCCAGCACGTCCTGGACCGTCCCGGCGAGGTCCGGGTCGACCAGGGCGAGCAGCTCCTCCCGGTCGTACATGGTGTAGCTGCGCCGGAACGCCGTCTCCTCCGGCAGATCGGCGAAGGAGAGGAAGCGCTTGGCGAACCGCACCGAGCGCAGCCCCCGGTTGGCGGTGGCCACCGGCAGCCGGTCCACCGCGGCGGACAGGCCGCGCCGCAGCGGCCGCGGCACGCGCTGGTAGCGCAGCGCCAGCTGGTTGGCCAGGTGCTTGCGGTAGCCGGCGAACAGCTCGTCGGCGCCCATCCCGGAGAGCAGCACCTTGACCCCGGCCTCCCGGGCGGCCGAGCAGATCAGGAAGGTGTTGATGGCGGCCGGGTCGCCGATCGGCTCGTCCAGGTGGTACGTCATCCGCGGCAGCAGGTCCAGCACGTCCGGGGCGATCTCGATCTCGTGCAGGTCGACGCCGAACTGCGCCGCCACCTGCCGGGCGTAGCGCAGGTCGTCCGGCATCGCCTCGAACCTGGCGTCCTCGGCGCGGAAGCCGATCGTGTAGGCGGAGATCCCCGGGCGGTCGCGGGCCGCCAGTGCGGTCAGGTAGCTGGAGTCCAGTCCGCCGGAGAGGAAGGTCGCCACCGGGACGTCGGAGAGCAGGTGGCGCCGCGTCGACTCCTCGACGATCGCGGCGAGGTCCGGCAGTTCGCCGGCCCGGGCCCGCTCGCGGCCCTCGGCGGCGACCTCCCGCAGGTGCCAGTACCTGCCGCGCTCCACCCGGCCGTCGGGCCGGCAGCGCAGCCAGCTGCCCGGCGGCAGCTTCTCCGCCTCGCGGTACGCGCACCGGGAGTCCGGCACCCAGTAGTAGAGCAGCGAGGCCACCATCGCCGCGTGGTCCACCTCCAGCGAGCCGCCGGTCGCGGCGGCCAGCGCCTTGAGCTCGGAGGCGAACACCAGGCCCTCGCCGCGCCGGAGCAGGAACAGCGGCTTGATGCCGAGCTGGTCGCGGGCGAGCACCAGCTCGCCGGTCCGCTCGTCGAAGACCCCGAAGGCGAACATGCCGCGCAGCCGGGGCAGGCAGTCGGTGCCCCAGCGCCGCCAGGCCTCCAGCAGCACCTCGGTGTCGGAGGTGCCGCGGAAGCGCACCCCGGTGGCGGCCAGTTCGGCGCGCAGCTCGGGGGCGTTGTACAGCTCGCCGTTGTAGGTCAGCACCAGGCCGTCCTTGGCCATCGGCTGGGCGCCCGTCCCGGAGAGGTCGACGATGGCCAGCCGGCGGTGCCCGAGGTGCACCTCGCCGTCGCCGAGGGAGTGGCCGTACCGGCCGGCGCCGTCCGGGCCGCGGTGGGCGAGGGTGTCGGTGAGCAGGTCGGTCACGACCTTCCCGTCCGGCCACCGGTACGTTCCTGCGATGCCGCACATGTCCTACCTCGCCTCCTGGTCGATGTCCGGGACCCGTGCGGTCCAGGCCGGTAGTCGTTCGGTCCGCCGTCGGCCCAGCCGGATCAGCCGGGCGGGTCGTTCGTCGCGGTCGGGCGGCGCGGCGGGCGGCCCGTCCCAGCGGGTGCCGTCGGTGCGGTCGCGCGGGTCGGGGTCGATCAGCACCACGCCGAGCACCGGGATGTGCTGCTCGGCGAGCTGGCGGGCCACGGTGTGCAGCCAGGCGGCGCTGCCGGCCCCGGCCCGGACGACCAGCACCGTCCGGGTGCCGAGGTACCGGAGGTCGGTCCAGGCCGTGCCGGGCGCCACCGAGCCGACGCCGACCCGGCGCTCCTGCGGCTGCGGAACGGCCCCGGCCTGCTCGCCGCGGACCACGGTCGGCTCCCCCGGCTTCGCGGTGCGCCGGGCGAGCTGCGGTCCGGGCAGCCCGTCGACGACGACCACGGGGCCGTCCTGCTCGGTCAGCGCCCCGGCGAGGTCCAGGGCGAGCGCGCCGGTGCTGTGCGCGCAGCCCAGTTCGAGCAGCGACACCGGCTCGGCGCAGCCGCGCACGGTGCGGGCCAGGGTGGCGGTGACCCGCTCCCGGGCCGCCCTGGTCCGGCGCAGCTGCCAGCGGCCGCGCGAGCGGCGCGGCACCTGCGCCAGCTCCGCGATCACGGAGGCGCCGAGGTGGGCCGCGATCTCCCGGCGCAGCACCGGGCGGTCCGCCACCACCGCGCCGACGGCGGCCACGGCGATCCCGAGGAACAGTCCGAGGACGGCTCCGATCCCGGCGTCGGTGGCGGCCGTCTTCGGCAGCGACTGCCGCACCGCGTGCGGGGCGTCCACGATCTGGGTGCCGGCCACCAGCCGGGGCGCGCCGACCTTGGCCTCGGCGGCGCGCTGGCCGAAGTCGGTGATCCGGGCGGTGAGTTCGGCCCGGCTGGCGTAGAGCGACTCCAGGTTGGCCGGCCCCTTGGCGCCGTTCGGCTGCGTGCCGGTGCCGATCTGCTGGTTGACCTGGTCGAGTTCCTGGCGCATCCGGTCGCGCTGGTCGAGCAGGGCCTTGGACTCGGCGTCCGCGGCCTCCTGGATCCGCTGCACGTGGTCGGCGACGAAGGCCTCGGCCAGCGCCTTGGCGCGGGCCTGGGCCTCGGCGTCGCTCTTCCCGGTCACGGTGATCTCCAGCAGGTTGTTGGTCAGGCCCGCCCCCGCGTACTCCTTCATGAAGTCCTCGGGCTTCTCGGCGGATCCGAGGGCTTTCAGCGCCGCGCCGGCGATCCCGGTGGTCTGCAGCAGGGCGGCGTCGGTGCGGATCAGCGTTCCGGGATCGTTCGGCTGGTCCGCCGCGTGGGCGACCAGCACCTTGGCCGTCGCGCTGGGCGGCGGCGGCCGCAGGACGGCCAGTGCCGCGCCGGCCAGCAGGCCGAGCAGCGCCAGGGCGCACCAGAGGCGGCGGCGCCTGCGCACCGCGACCACCAGCGACTGGAGGTCCAGCAGTGGAGCGGCGGTCGACGACTCCCCCGTCGTACTCGTCGTCACCCCGATCATCCCCCCGTTTCGTCATCGGCTTCGGAGCGCGCGGCGGCGGCGCCCGCGAGCACCGGCTCGGCCCCGCCCGTACGGCGCCCGGCCGGGCGCTTGGGGCCGCCCTGGACCAGGTCGGCCACCACGATGCCGACCAGCTCGTGCTCGGCGTCCGCGCACGCCCCGGCCAGGCCGGCCAGCTCCCCCGCCGTCCAGCTGCCCGCGCTGAGCACGACCAGGGCGCCGGCCTCCTCCTCGCGGTCCGGCACCAGCGGCCGGGTGACCGGCACCCCCACCACCCGCAGCCGCGGCTCGCCGCCCGCCTCGGCGGCCAGCTGGTCGGCGGCCCGGCGGGCCGGCTCGTCGCCCTCCGGGACGACGACCAACAGCCCGCGCGAGGGCGGCAGTTGCTCCCGGATCCGGGTGCAGACCCGCCGGTAGCGCAGCTGCCGGCCGGCCTCGTCGCCGGAGGCGTGCGGGGTCGGCAGGTCCCACCGGACGTCGGTGCCCAGCACCCGGCGGAGCAGAGCGCGCGGGCCGCGCGCCGCCGGCCGCCGCGCGGCCCGCCCGCCGGGGACGTCGACGGTGCCGAGCAGTTCGGTGCCCAGCGCCGCGGCGATCTCCGGCTCGGTGCGCAGCCGACGGCTCATCCGGGCGGCCGTGAGGTGCCCGACCACCCCGAGCAGGAGGAACACCAGCGCGCCGGCGGCGACGAGTTGGACCCGGGTCGGCGGTGCCTGGCCGGTCGGCCGGGCCGCCGTGCCCATGACGACCATGTTGGCCTTGTTGGCGGCCAGGTCGACCTGGTCCAGCTTCTTGACGGCGTCCTGCAGCGCGGTGCGCAGCTTCTCCAGCTCGGTGCGGACCTGCACGCTCTCCACGGTCTGCCCCGGCCCGACCGAGTTGGCGAGGTCGGTGATGCGCTGGCCGGTCTGGACGACCAGCTGGCGCAGCTGCTCGGGCTGGGCCGCCTCGGGGTCGGTGCCGTCGCCCGCCATCCGCGCGGCGAAGCCGACGAACTGCTTGGCCATCTGGTCGGCGAGCTGCTGGGCGCGCTCCGGGGTCTCCGCGGTGCCCGAGATCTTGATGATGTTCCCGTCCGCGGCGGTGGCGCTCACCCGGCTCTGCAGCTTGCCGCCGTTGACCCCGCTCCACTTGAGCGCGGCGGCCGCCCGGTCGACCACCACCGAACTGGTCGCGATCTCCGCCTGGGTCATCAGCTCGCGCTCCTGCCAGACCCCCGGCAGCAGCACGGACGACGAGGTGGTGTAGCTCGGCGGGAACAGCAGTGAGCTGCCGTAGCCGACCAGCGCCCCCAGGACGGTGAGGACGGCGAGCAGCCGCCACCGCCGACGGAGGATCCGGCCGATCGTGACCAGGCGGATCGTGTCCTCGCTCAACGGCGCTGCCTTCTCCCCGCCCTGCCCCGGCCGCCCACCGCCGGGGCGCCGTCACCGCAGGCGGCGGCGTAGGCGGCGAGCAGGGCCCGCTGGGAGTTCCGCCAGGCGAGCGGCCCGTTGATCCGCTCCTGGCCGACCTTGCCCATCAGGGCCCGCCGCTCCGGGTCGTCCATCAGCTGCGCGACCAGCCGGGCGAACTCGGACTCGTCGTTGGCGGGCGCGTAGAGGGCCGCGTCACCGGCGGAGACCCGGGCCTCCCGGAGGTCGAAGGAGACCATCGGCCGGCCCATCACCATGTACTCCAGGACCTTGTTCATGGTCGACACGTCGTTGAGCGGGTTGCGCGGGTCCGGGGAGAGGCAGACGTCCGCGGTGGACAGGTAGCGCGCCAGGTCGGCGTCGGACACCCGGCCGGTGAACTGCACCCGGTCGTCGAGTCCGAGCCGCCGGGACAGCTCGACCATCGCGTCGAAGGTGTCGCCGCCGCCCACGAACACCGCGTGCCAGTCGGTCCGGCCCTGCTCGTCGCGCAGCTTCGCCAGCGCCCGCAGGGCGTAGTCGACACCGTCCTGCGGCCCCATCACGCCCAGGTAGCACAGCAGATGGGGCTGTCCGCGCTTGAGCTCGGGCTCGGGCGGAAGCGGGCGGTGTCGGGCGGTGTCGGGCGCGCTGCGCACCACGAAGACGGACTCCGGCCGCTTGCCGCCGCGGCGCAGCGCGACGTCCCGGTAGCTCTCGTTGGTGGCGAGCACGACGTCCGCGGCCCGGTAGGTCATCCGCTCCAGCGCGCACACGCCCCGGTAGAGCAGGTCCTCGCCGCGGTCGAAGCGGGAGAGGTACAGCTCCGGCACCAGGTCGTGCTGGTCGAAGACGAACCGTGCGCCGCGCCGTTTCAGCCACAGCGCGGGCAGGAACAGCAGGTCGGGCGGGTTGCAGGCGTGCACGACGTCGACCGGGCCGACCTTGCGGGCCAGCCGGGCAGTGTGCCAGAGCGCGCTCCCGTACTCCCGCAGGTAGCCGGCCGGGCCGCCGGTGGCCGCCCGGAGCGGGTAGCGGTGGATCCGCACCCCGTCGATCACGGCCTCCGGCTCGGTGTCCCGCTTGCTGCCCTGCGGGCAGATGACGTCCACCCGCCAGCCCGCGTCGCGCAGGGTGGTGCACTCCTGCCACACCCGCCGGTCGAACGGCACCGACAGGTTCTCCACCAGGATCAGCGCGCGGCGTCCCCGCCCGTCGCCGACCGCGTCATCGAACATCGCGTCACCAGGCAAGGCCCACGTACCCCGGTTCGGTCCGGCGCCGCTCGGCGTCCGGAAGGCGGATGAGGTCGACGATCACCGCTCCGTCGCCCTGCGGCAGGGCCGACAGCACGGCCTCGTCCCTGGTGCCGACCACGCACACCTCGGCGTGCTCCAGCACCTCGGCGACGGAGGGCACCAGCAGCTGCGCGAGGTGCGGCAGCCGGGTCTCGATGTACTCCCGGTTCGCCCCGAGCAGCCGGGAGAGGTGCACGTTGGGGTCGTAGATCCGCAGGTCGTAGCCCTTGCCGAAGAGCCGCTCGGCGAGTTCGACCAGCGGGCTCTCCCGGAGGTCGTCGGTGCCGGGCTTGAAGGACAGGCCGAACAGGCCCACCCGGCGCTTGCCGGTGCGCTCGACCAGCTCCACCGCGCGCTGGAGGTGGTCGGCGTTGGAGGCCAGCACGTGCGAGAGGATCGGCACCGAGACGTCGGCCCGGTGCGCGGCGTGCACCAGGCTGCGCAGGTCCTTGGGCAGGCAGGAGCCGCCGAAGGCGAAGCCGGGCCGCAGGTAGGCGGGGCTGATGTTGAGCTTGCGGTCGGCCAGGAAGACGTCGACCACCTGGTGCGAGTCCACCCCGAGCGCCTGGCACACCGCGCCCAGCTCGTTGGCGAAGCCGATCTTGAGGCCGTGGAAGGCGTTGTCCGCGTACTTGATCGCCTCGGCCACCGGAACGGGCACCCGGAACACCTCGCCCGGCAGGCCCTCGTAGAGCGCCGCGACCACGTCGCCGCTGGCCGCGTCGAGCTCGCCGATCACCGTCTTCGGCGGGTCGAAGAAGTCCCGCACGCTGGTGCCCTCGCGCAGGAACTCCGGGTTGACCGCGACCCCGACGTCCACCCCGGCGGTGCCGCCGAGGTGCTTCTCCAGGATCGGCACCAGCAGGTCGAGGCAGGTGCCCGGGAGCATGGTGCTGCGGAACACGACGGTGTGCCGCCCGCCCTTCTCGGCCGCCGCCGCACCGATCTGCTCGGTGACCCGCTCCAGGTAGGTGGTGCACAGGCTGCCGTTGGCCGCCGAGGGCGTGCCCACGCAGACCAGCGACACGTCGCTGCCCAGGATCGCCTCGCGGACGTCCGCGGTGGCGCGCAGCGCCCCGGACCGCACCATCTCGGCGGTCAGCTCGCCGATCCGCTCCTCGACGACCGGGGCCCTGCCCTCGTTGACCAGGTCGACCTTCACCTGGTTGACGTCCACGCCGATGACCTCGTGACCGAGGCTGGCCAGGCACGCGGCCGACACGCAGCCCACGTAGCCGAGCCCCAGGACGCTGACCCTCATGACCCGTTCCTCCCCTCGGGCCGGCCCTCGCGGCCGACCGTCCGCGCGGCGGCCCCCCGCCCCCCCCCCCCACTCGCCCGCAGGACGCCCCCCGCCCCCCGGGGACCCCCCCCCGCGGCGTCAAGCGGATCACCCCGTGCACGGCCGGCCGCCCGGACGCCACGTAGCGCAGGTCCAGTCGGACCGCCTCCTCCCAGGGCAGGTCGCTGCGCCCGCTGATCTGCCACAGGCCGGTGAGCCCGGGCTTGACGAGCAGTCGCCGCCGGATGTCCGGGCCGTACGCGGCGGACTCCTCCGGCAGCGGCGGGCGCGGGCCGACCAGCGACATCGAGCCGGCCAGCACGTTGAGCAGCTGCGGCAGCTCGTCCAGCGAGTACCGGCGCAGCACTCCGCCGACCCTGGTCACCCGGGGGTCCCGGCGGAGCTTGAACAGCAGGCCGGCGCCCTCGTTGCGGTCGGCCAGCCCGGCCTTGGCCCGGTCGGCCCCGGCCACCATGGTGCGGAACTTGACCAGGGTGAACTGGCGGCCGTCCTTGCCGACCCGGTGCTGCCGGTAGAGCACCCCGCCGCGGCTGTCCAGCGCGACGAGCAGTCCGACGAACAGCATCAGCGGCGAGAACAGCACCAGCAGGACCGCGGCGCCCAGCCGGTCGACGACCGCCTTGACCGCCCGGGGCCCGCCGGTGAAGGCGGGCATGCTGACCCGCAGCATCGGGATGCCGAGCACCGCGTCGACGTGCAGCCGCGGTCCGGCCACCTCCATCAGCACCGGCGCCACCACCATCTCGGCGTCGCCGCCCTCCAGGTTCCAGGCCAGCCGTTGCAGCCGGTCCGGTGACCAGTGCGGGTCCGGCGTGATCGCGACCACCCGGTAGCCGTCCCGCCGGACGTGGTTGGCGACGTCCGCCAGCCGGCCGACCACCGGCACGCCGTCCAGCCGGTCGCCGTCGGGGCCCAGCGCGTACGGCGTGCAGACCGCCTCCACCCGCCAGCCCAGGTGCGGGAACTTGCGGGTCCGGGCGATCAGGTCGCGCACGGTGGCCGGACTCCCGGCGGCGAGCACCGGGCGCAGGCACCGCCCCCGGTTGCGCTGCTCGTGCAGCCACAGCCGCAGCAGGTAGCGCTCCGTCATGGTGACGATCGTGATCGCCGGGATCGCGACGAAGATCCAGAGCCTGATGTTGTGCGAGGAGAGGGCGATCCCGCCGAGCGCCAGGACGACGGCGGCCGTGAACAGCGAACGGCCGAGTCGGCGGAATTCCTCCGCCCCCTGGCCGAGAACCGCCGGTGCCCACGCCCGGGTCGTCCCGAGCGCCCCCAGCACCAACAGTTCGGTGCCGAAGGCCAGAATTCCCCATTTCTCGTGCCAGTTGGCCGCGTCCCGGACCCCGAAGAAGCCGCCGATGGCCGCCACCACGAAGGCGGTGGCCACCGTATCGCTGATGATCACGGTACGGCGGTACTGCTGCTCCCAATCGCTCTCGGGCCGGCCGAATTTCCCGCTCCCCGGATGGCTCACCCGGGTCGGCGCGAACCGGCCGACTAATTCCCCCTCCTTCTGCTCGACCGCTCCTGCTCCCGCCCCCGCCAGGCCGTCAGTGGGTTCGACGTGCTCGCTCCACACGGTTCCTCCCCCCGGGAGGCGGCTGCCTCCCGCACCTGATTCCTCCCCCCGGGAGGCCCTGCCTCCCGTGTCGCGCCGTTCCTGGCCGCGCACGGCAGCGCCCCCGGAAATGGCGGATCCGCCATTGCGGCGCTACGTGGACTTCCCACCGGGCACCGGCAGACTGGTGCGTCCTGCCGAATTCCCGGAGTGCGCGGAAAAACGTCGACGGTTGCTCTCCACACTCAAAACCTCTGCTCGGGCGTCGAGAATGGGACACCCCCCGCCCGCCGCCGGAAAACGCGACTACCGGCAGTCCGCAACGACCGATCCGTAGATCATCACGTGTCACCCCTCACGCCCGATCGTGCGGCACGAAAATCAATGTAGAGCATCCGGGGCGCCCGATGAGGGGGATGTGTGAAACAGGTGCTCGAGATTTGAAATCATCCCCAACTGCCGGTGCCCGGGAGGGGGTTGCCGGACGCCCCGGCCCCCTGCCGTGACCTGTGCCGACGTACCTCCGACGTACCTCCGACGCACCCCCGGCGGGCCCCGGCGGGCCGCCCCGGACCGGGGGTCGGGCGGGCCCGCAGGCGCCACTTCCGGCCGTCCGGCCACACCCCTGGGCACGGGCCGGTGGGTACGGGCATGCTGAGGGGACGACCTGCCCATGGGGCAACCCGGCGTCACCGTACGGGGGCTGACGATGAGTCACAGCGAGGAACCTGCCGCGCGGCCGACCCGCCGCACCCTGCTCACCACGGCCGGGGGCCTCGCCGCCGTGCACCCCGGCGACCCGCGCCTGCAAGGAGTCAAGGCCCGCTGGGACCCGCGCAACGTGTTCCGGCACGCCCTCTCGGTGGAACTCCCGGAGTGGCCGAACTCGCGGAGTGGCCGACGGCCGTCGGGCCCGGCCGGAGCCCGCCCCCGTCACGCGCTCGGCGGGTTCCGCTCCAGGTAGCGCAGGCCCTGCTTGAGGTAGGCCCGCGGGTTGGTGGTCAGGTGCCGGGCCCACTCGGGCCCGCTCTCGCCGCGCCGGTGGGCGTAGCAGGCCAGCGCGTAGCCGAGCATCCGCTCGGACAGGTAGCCGAGCCGCGAGGACGACCAACCGCGGTCGCTCCGACGGAACTCGAAGGCGGAGTTGGCGGTGAAGACGCCGAGGCCGAAGTGCACCGTCAGCAGGTCGGTGAGCGGTTCGTGGTCGCGCCGGTCCCGGGAGATCCGCTGCTCGTCGAGGAGCCGGACGTGGCCCAGCTCGTGGGCGACGGTGGCGACCAGGGCGACGGGACGGGCGGCCTGGCGCTGGGCGACGGCGATCACCGGGCGCCCGTTCTCCCGCCGGTAGTGCCCGGCGGCGAAGCGGGAGCTGTGGTTGAGCCGGAGCTCGTCGACCATCGCCTGCTCGCCGTCGTCCGGCTCGATCTCGATGGTCAGCCGGTTGGGCGGCACCTCCAGGTAGCCGCAGATCTGGGCGATCACCCGCCGGATGTCCTCCGCGGACCCCCGGTACGGCCCGGGGAAGAAGTCCGCCGTCGGCAGCACCGGGGCACGGTCCAGCACCCCGCGGCCGAACTCGGCCGCCAGCCAGGCCATCGACTCCTCGATCCAGACCCGTTCGTCCGGCTCCACCGGACACTTCGGCGCGAACAACGCCATCACACCCCCCGCATGATCACGGACATGATGCACGAGGGTGGTGAACGGCGTGCGCCGGGGGCGGCCCGGGCGGGCGACCCCCCCGCCCCGGCCCGGGCCCCGGGCCGGGGCCGGGCCCCGGGCCCGGCCCGGGGC